>JBQVMC010000022.1:0-21004 GCA_052361145.1 Methanosarcinaceae archaeon | reverse complement strand
TGATTCCGGTATGAAAAAAAATCATGTCCAATTGAAATCGAGGGGAAGGGGTGTGAATTAATGATCGATCAAAATACCGTTCGAATGGAAAGAAAATACAATAGTTTTACCAATGCTGTGAAACTTATGTTAACGCAAGAATACAAGTTCCTTGGTGGCGATAAGATCCAGGATATGTTCATCAAGGACCTTCTGGATGAGTTCAATAAACATCACAAAGATGATTGGAAACTGAATGCCGGCCAGACTGTATGGTGGGCAGTTCATAAGAATGAGAAGCCGAGCAGGAATAAGAACATACAGAACACGAAAATGGTTCCTGTGATACTTTCTGTGGCTTCGATAGAGGATTTGAATCTCAGGTTAGAGGGGTATTCTGCAAAGGAAATACGCAGATACAAGGTTGCAAGAGTTTTGAAGGAAGCATATGAACAGGATGGAGTATTGATCCAAGCCGATGTTAGCCAGTTGCTTGGTGTGAGTGCTGGTACGATCTCGAAGGATATTCGGGAATATCAGATAGAGCATGAAGAAATCTTGCCGTATAGAGGTACGATCCATGATATCGGACCTACATTAACTCACAAGAAGATCATTCTTAAACAATTCCTTCGAAATGTTCCAACCCCTGAGATTGCAAGACGGACTTCTCATAGTGAGAAGGCATGTGACAGGTATATCAAATCGTTTAAGAAGGTTAAAAAGTTAAGTGAGGAGGGACTGCCGGTGGAAAATATTGCGGCTGATCTTGATATGAGTAAGAATCTTGTGATGGAATATGTTGAGATTATAGAGGATGAGATGAATAAGGGAGGGAAAATATGATAAGTCAAGAAGGGTATGATATTGGGGTAGGGGCCATTAGTCACTATTTACAACTACTCCTTTATTATATTTGCTAATCGCATCAAACAAGTCAAGAGAATCTCACCAACCAGAAGCAAACTCCCCTTCAAACCCCAGTCCTCCTAAACTGCACAACCCCAACCCCAACCATAATCCCAGCCGCCACCGCCAGCCCCACCATCTCCTCCACCGGAATCCCTCCCATAAACAGCTCCCGTATACTATCAATAGTATGACTCAACGGATTCACTATTGCCAGCATTCTCAGCCACTCAGGCATCTGGTCATACGGCATGAGCGCATTGCTTGCAAAAAACAGCGGCATACTGACCATGCTGCTCACAGCCGCATAGCCATCGTGATCACTAATGTGCAGGGCAAGGGTTGTGGAAAGAGCCGAAAACAGCACTCCGAACAGGAATAATGTAACATATATAAGGACAATATTGAGCGGGCTGTGTATCCTCACTCCCAGCAGTGTGGCGATCAGTAGGATCACAGTACCCTGAAGCAGTCCTCTGATGCTGATAAACAGTATTTTGCCAAGAAGGATGTCCTCTCTTGGTGAAGGCATGGCAAGAAACTTGTTCAAAAACCCGAGAACCTTATCAAAGATCATAAGAGCTCCTCCCTGCAGCGAAGAGAACAGCATCGTCATAACCAGAATACTCGGTGTCAGGAACTCAAGATAATTATCAGTAAACCTGATAGGCAGGGTTAATCCCACCAGGATCAACCATGCCGCCGGCATCACAAGCGATGACATCACATTAATACGGCTGCGGGTCCATTTCCTCATATCCCGCTCAAAATAATAGAATATTTCCCTCATGAACGCCTCCGCAGCATGGTCCTGAACCTGAATGCATCAAATCCGGCCTGCTCCTCACCAGTCTTCACATTCTCAAGGAAAACATCATTTAGCGATGCACCCTCACCCAGACCCAGCTTCAGGTTCTCAGGCGAATCCACTACCACTATGCGCCCATTATCAATGATCGCCACCCTGTCACAATACTCATCAGCCTCCTCCATATAATGAGTCGTCATAAAGATCGTCATGCCCCGTTTCCTAAGTGCGGAAATATGTTCCCATATCTTCTTCCTCGCAGCCACATCCAATCCCAGGGTCGGCTCATCCAAAAATAACACCTTCGGCTCGTGCACCAGTGCCTGTGCCAGTTCCAGCCGCCTGCGCATACCGCCTGAATACGTTCGCACAAGATCGTCCGCACGCCCGGTGAGCCCCAGCAGTTCAAGAACATCATCCACCCGCGTGTTCCTGTCAGGCACACCATAGAGTTTGGCATACAGTAATACATTCTCACGTCCGGTAAGCTTAATATCAACAGCCATATCCTGCGGCACATAACTGATAGACTCCCGCACCTTTTTGGCATCTTTTACAACATCATATCCACAAACACTGGCAGAGCCACTGCTTGGTTTAAGCAGCGTAGTAAGCATCATGACAGTTGTACTCTTTCCCGCACCGTTCGGACCGAGCAGACCGAATATCTCATTCGTAATCCCAAGGTCTATATTATCAACCGCACAAAGACGGCTAAAATTCTTGGTTAATCCGTCAACTTTTATAACAGGTATTGTTTCGCTAATATACAAATCCCCTTTAAATTCTGTTGTATAATATATCTATATGTATCACTTATATTCCATTGCTCCAGTTTTTCTTTTGTGTACATTTTATAAATTTATAGTGCGAGGAAATCCAGACGTAGTGAGGATTTTTCAAAAATCATCCGGCAGGTGATCATACAATTTTGCAGGAATATCTCACATCAATAACAACACTGCTATAATCATGGCATCTATAACAAGTGTCGCTGCACCATTGACCGCAACAATCTTGCCTCCAAGTTTCGGGCCGAACAAAGACACATGCAATGGCAGCGAGTGTTTTGCAAACCGTGTCGAAAACGAGATAACATTACCAAGTAACAACGCGATCAACACCCCATTAACAGATATCATCCCTTCACCAAGAAGACTGCCAGCAAGCACCATCTCCGAATAAGTGTTCACAAGCCCGGTTGCACTGATCATTGCAACCTCACTTTCCAGTCCCAGAATATTTGTAATCGGATCCAGTACATCGGATAGCGATTCGAATACACCCATTTCAAATCCCACCGATGTTAGGAACAATGTAATGAACATCACAGGTGCGATCCTTCTCAGCAATTTGTACGTGCTTGCAACACTCTTATTCAGTGCATCTTTCCGATCCGTGGTTGGTGCGTAAGCCGGATTACCTGCATGTGTTTGGGTAGAATCGTGACCATGGTTTTGAGTGGGTTTATGACCGTGATTATGAACTGTTTTAGGTTTAGGTTTAGGTTTAGTATCTCCGACAGGGTTGCTGACAGGTAACATGGACCCGGCTGGCAGGGAACCTGTATCAGTTAGCCATAACCTCGCAAGGAAAAATCCGAGAAATGTTTTCAAAAGTGCTACAGAGCATCTAAGACCCACATATATCACTCCTGTTGTGAACCCAAGGATCGGAATAACCACAGGAATAAAGTATGTGAACATATGTGAGAGGATACCTGGAAAAGAAGTTATCAGCGAGACTGCAATAACTTCTCGATCAGAGATACTTTTGCTATCCAGAGCCTGTGAGAGCATGGAATAACCTGTTGTACTGCTAAGCGTACATGTTACAACAGCAAGTGCCGATGTTGCACTAATTCCTGTACCGGAGGATAAGGGTTTTATCAACCCGGCGAATTTTTTCATAAGCCCGAGATTAACCGCAAAATTTGTTATAAATATTCCAATTGCGATAACGGGCACGATTTTTATCACATACTGAATAGCATATAAAAGAGACGTTGTTATGATCATTGAGTTACCTTCTTGAATTTGATAAGCGCTTATGACTTGACACCATGTCCCGTAGCTCTTCTGCGGTTGGGTATGCCGTCGCAATTTTTGACCGTTTTTGGAATCGTTAATTTGTTTGCCGCAACGATTGCTACAACCGGAAGGAATATCTTATTAACCGGAACACCGCCAATCGAGTGTTTATCCACAATATTATGAGTTTTAACTTCAACTTTATCACCCTTGCAGATCATGGCTCTTGCAAGATATTCTGTCTCATAGTAACTCAGGTCATTTATGCAGGATGAAGTGATGAATGCAAAAAGTTCGATATCAATCAGGCTTTCATCCGAAATGTCCTTGACAACTAAATATATTTCATCCTTCGTACATTTTTTCAGGTTCATCCTTTTCTTAAGAATTGTACACAATTAACCTGAACATATTTTAATATTTCTAGTGCATATTGTGTGATACTTTTTAATATATTCCGGATAAACAGATCATGGCAAAAAAGATTCACCGCAGAGGGGACGTATTTTTCTTTGCGTACCTATGCGGCTTTCCAAACCATTCCAGAAGATAATAAAAAATCTCTATTGTATACTATTCTCCATGTAATTCTTCATTTTCAATATTCACTTTATACCGTCTTTTTACCTGCAATTTCAATTCCTGTTTGATATTCATTGTCATTCAGTTCTGCTCTTATTTTTAGAACATTTCTAATTGTCGTACTTCCTATTAAATTTACCATCACTTCACGGCTTACCAGTGTTTTTCCAAGCCAGTTTTGCGTGGTGTGATAAAAATTGTAAGGTAAATCACTGCCTACTGTACTCAAAAATCTGCTAGATCAAATACAAGAACTCCTTTTTTCCTTAATTTATCTTTGTCCACATTTTTGATAGATTTCACAATTATAGCAAACTGTTCATTTCTTGTATCATTATTCCAGCGTACAAAATTTGATTTTTCTTTTAACTCGACAAGTATTTTGTCTACCTGTTTTGCAGACAGGTCTTGCCATTTACATTCAATGAACATTATTTCTTTCGTACTTTCATTCAATGCAACTATATCGATCTCTTTTTCCTTATGCCACCACTTACCAATTTTTGAGAATTTGAAGATTTTGTCCCTTTCTTTGATAAGGAATTGTTTTACGACATCTTCAAAAACATGTCCTAAATATCGATTATAATCACCTTTGATAATATCGATATCAAAAATCCTTTCTTCAATGGAACTTACATTTGGATAGATGTACCTGAACCAGAATTTAAGAAAATTGTCACTTATATAATATCTTCCGAGCCGTGATCGCACATTTTCAGTAATTGGAACCTCTCTTTTTATCATCCCCACTTCAATAAGATTTCTTAAATAAGGACTAATATCTGTCCTCTTGACATTCATGTAATTCTTGATCTCATTCAGTTTTGTCTTTCCGTGTGCTATGGCCTCAAGAATAAGTTTGTAAGTGTTCACATCTTCAAATTCATACCTCATCAAAAAGTCCACTTCATCCTTAAGAAAACCTCTTTCTATTTCGATCTCATCTTTAAGCCACAACCAGAATGATCTGTTGATCCTGATGAGATAATAAGGGACACCATCAGCAAACCCATATATCTCAACAAGTTCTTCGATGTCTGCTTTTGGGAAGAACTCCTTTAGGTCGAAAAAAGATACACTTTTTAGTTCAATGGAGCCTGTTTTTCTTCCATAAAGCGGGCTTTTGTAGTCAAGAACCTTTGAAGTCATCATGGATATTGAAGACCCGAGTAAAAACAATTTCAATGGAGAATCCTTGAGTATGTTGTCTGTGACCGACTGGAATATGTTGAGTATATTTGCGTCTTCCTCTATCATGTTCTGAAATTCATCAATAACTACAGTTTCTGCATTATCCTTGAGAAAGTCAAAGAGCACTTCCCAGTCAATTTTTAATTTTGAAACCTGTGGATAGTGTCCAATGCAGATGTTGTAAAACCTTTCTAGGTTATTTGCACCGATTGCAAGATAGTAGATCCTTTTCTTGTTCTCGGTCGCTTTGAGAATGAGTTCGGTTTTGCCAATTCTTCTACGCCCATATATAACTATGAACTCAAACGTTTTGCTACTTAGAACTTCATCGAGTTCTCGCCGTTCTTTTTTACGGTCTTTAAATTGTATAATCATAATTATACTAATTTAAATTATACTATTTCAATATTTTGCTGCTAGAATTCAGTGTTGCCACTCAATTATATTTGAGAGGTCAAGTTTTGTATATTTTGTCCAAGCATGCGGGGAAAAATACAAGGATATATGGCAGAATTATTTGAAAATGAAATGGCTTATACTTATGGATTAAAAGGGTTCATCAGGTTCGACTTTCAAGGTCCGGAATACTTATTCCCCAAATTCCTGACGAAAGATAGTAACCTTTTAAAATTATATACTCCATGTAAATCTGAACATATAAGGGATTTTCATGCTTTCAAGTAATTACCTTTTTCTTAAAAACATGTACACCTACAAAAAATACAGCGATTGTAACTATTATGATATAGATCAAATTAGGTAATATATCAGGATTATTAACTGACGCAATCGCTCGTGCTCCCTGTACTGCCTTTGTTAGTGGGATCACACTTATAACAGGTTGTATCCATTTCGGAAGATCAGCAACCGGAATAAAGATCCCACAAAAAAAACTCATTGGCATAACAACAAGAGATGTTACGACCATCAGGTGATGCGGGTTATCCAACCACATTGCAATCGCAACCCCAAGGGATGAAAAAAATGCCGCTATGGCCACAATATATAAGACTAACCAAGGTATGAAACCAAAGGATATTCCCAATAAATAGTTCATCAATAAAATAAATATAACAGATGCTGCCAGTGCCTGAGTTATTCCTGCGAATACGTATCCGATAACAACCTCAAAAGGTTTTACCGGAGCAGTAAGAGCATTAACTAATGTTTTATCCCAATCCCGTGCAATCATCAGCCTCATTGATGTAGTCATATAACTATTGTTTGTCACGACCATAAATAGTATACCTGGTGCCAAAAATTCCACATAGCTTACATCGCCCATATTCACTCGATTGCCAAGTCCCATTCCAAAGATGAAAATAAATAACAGTGGCTCCACTGCAAGACGCATGGCATTTATATGCAAGTTGTTCAGGTATTCGTACATTTCGCGCTCCCAAATCGCAAGCACTACCCGTATTGCCCTTGTGTTCATCGCATCTCCCGCCCGGTCAAATGTAGAAAAACATCCTCAAGAGTTGGATGTATTATATTGATCCCATTTATTTCATTTTTTTTAATTATGCTGCTTAACACCTGCTCAACAACCGCATCTTCATCCACTCCGACCCTTATTCCATGGTTTCCAATTTTTACATAATTAACACCGGATATAGTATTTAGGTTCCTTTCGATATGTGTGCTAACAACTTCAGGGTTCAAACTTATGTCAATGACAATATCGTTATCCAGTATCCTTTTTAGTTCACCTGGTGTTCCACCGGCTATAATCCTGCCATGATCGATAATGGAGATCCTATCACAAAGAATATCTGCTTCTTCCATGTAGTGCGTTGTCAGGAGGACTGTCTTTCCTTTTTCTTTCAGGTCTTTTATATACTTCCATACCTGCCTTCTTGATTGTGGGTCAAGTCCGGTTGTAGGTTCATCCAATAATATAATTTCGGGATCTGATAACATTGCTCTTGCTACAACAAGTCTTCTTTGCATCCCGCCAGACAACTGATGAAAACGTTTCTTTCGATAATTTTCAAGTTTGGCCCACTCAAGCGCAGATTCAACTCTTTTTTTGAGTCCTTTTCGCGGAATACCGTACAACAATCCATGATAGAAAAGATTATCCTTGATATTCAGGTGGTGATCGAAGTTTGCATCCTGTGTTGCTATACCGAGCCTCTTCTTACATCCTATCGGATGTTTTGTTACATCCTGTCCCGCTATAATTGCTACACCAGAGCTTGGAAGCGATAAACCTGCCAGTATATTTAATGTCGTGGTCTTGCCTGCCCCATTTGGTCCTAAAAATCCAAATATCTCACCTTTTCGAACCCTAAAGTTGATTCCATCTATGGCAGTATGTCCCCCATAATTTTTCACTAACTCCTTAACTTCTATCATTGCAGATGACATGCCACTTTATGACCATTCCCAACAAGGGATGGCTCCTCTATCTCGCATATCTTCTCACGGTATTGGCATCTGGTATGAAACCTGCATCCTGATGGAGGATTCATAGGATCTGGCATATCGCCTTTCAGCATGATCTTTTTTCGCTTGAAATCAGGATCAACAACAGGTATGGCAGATAATAATGCTTTTGTATACGGATGCTTTGCATCGCTAAATATCTCATCGGTTTTTCCAATTTCAACAAGTTTCCCGAGATACATCACAGCAACCCGATCAGTCATCATCTTTATCACCTCCAGGTCATGGGAAATGAACAGGCATGTCAGGCCGAATTTTTCTTTCACGTCTCTTAATATATGAAGTATTTGTGCCTGTACATTCACATCCAGCGCCGAAGTCGGCTCGTCAGCAACGATAAACTCAGGGTTTATTGCCAGTATCCGTGCAATCACAGCGCGCTGGTTCTGCCCTCCACTAAGCTCATGGGGATATCGATTCACATGTTCCGGATTTAAACCGACAGTATCTATCAGTTCCATTATCTTATCATTAATACTATCCTTACTTACGATCTTGTACAGTTTTAAAGGCTCTGCGATACAATCTCCGATACGCATTCTCGGATTGAGAGATGCATCAGGGTTTTGGAATATTATCTGCATCTTGCGCCGCAGTTTTCTAAGATCCTTTTTGCCCAGTTCAAATAGGTTCATATCATCAAAAATTACTTTCCCATCAGTAGGTTCAACAAGCCGCAGGATTAACCTTCCAACAGTTGTTTTTCCACATCCGCTCTCGCCGACCAGACCGAGCGACTCTCCTTTTTCAATATTGAAGTCCACACCATCCACGGCCCTGACGTACTTTTTTCCAAAAAATCCGGTTGCAAAATGTTTTTTTAAACCACTCACTTCAATCATACAAAAAACACCTCACATAATGCTTTTTTCCGACTTCAATTAATTCAGGTCTCTTTGACTTACATTTATCGGTTGCCAGTGAACATCTCGGATGGAACTTGCATCCGGTAGGAAGATTGATCAGGCTCGGGCTAGTACCTGCTATCGGTTTTAAACCCCTGCTTGGAAGAGAATTAAGAAAACCCCGGGTATACGGATGTTTTGGATCTTTGAACAGATCCCTGACACTTGCATATTCTATAATCTCACCCGGATACATAACAGCAACATAATCACATAACTCGGCTGCTACACCGAGATCATGAGTGATAAGCAACATAGACGTTCTGGAATCTTTCAACATCTCATTCATCAATTGCACTATCTGCGCCTGTATTGTAACGTCCAGTCCGGTGGTTGGCTCATCTGCAATGATTAACGATGGCATACAGATCAAACCCATTGCAATCATTGCTCTTTGCCTCATACCACCGCTAAACTCATGTGGATATTCCTTTGCCCGTTCATAGGGTAACGGTATTTTTACAGATTTTAACATCTCTATAACCCTTTTCATTGCGTCCTGTTTTTTCAGGTGCTGGTGTAATTCTACAGGTTCGGCAACCTGTGTTCCCACCGTGAGAACCGGATTCATCGAAGACAACGGGTTTTGAAAGATCATGGCAATTTCTTTTCCCCTGATCTTACGGATCTCTTTATCACTCATTGTCAAAAGATTTTCACCCCTATAGAGGATTTTACCTTCTATTCTAGTGTTTTCAGAAAGCAGGCGCAGAATTGCAAGACCCAATACCGTCTTGCCGCACCCTGTCTCTCCGATCAAACCCACTTTTTCACCCTCTTTAATACTTAAGTCAATACCATTTACTGCCCTTACTGCACCATCTTCGGTGTGGAAATGGGCATGTAGGTTTTCTATACTTAACAATGTCATTTTATCATAATCTCCTTCATTCTTGGGTCCAGTGCGTCCCGCAGTCCGTCACCTATGAAATTGAAAGCCAGTACTGCAGTCATAATCATCAATCCGGGAAAGATCATCAGATGCGATGCTGATTCCATAAACGGTTTTCCTTCATTGAGCATTGTACCCCACTCCGGTATCGGCGGTTGTGCACCCAGGCCGAGAAAACTCAGTGCAGCAATTGAAAGAATAATATGACCCATATCCAGTGTTGCAAGAACTATTACTGGCGATAGAACATTGGGCAGTATGTGGCGCCTGACGATATAGGTATCACTACACCCCATCGCTCTTGCAGCTTCAACAAACTCTTTTTCTTTTATTGATAGTACTGAGCCACGAACAATCCTTGAATAACCCACCCACCAAATAGCGCCAAGAGCGATCATTACATTCATCAATGAGGGACCAAGAAGACCGGCAATAACAAGAGCAAGAATGATACTCGGGAATGCCAGCAGTACATCAACCACACGCATAATCACATCATCAATAACACCACCAAAATAGCCTGCAACAGTGCCTATGGTTATACCAAGAACCATGATTATTGTTACTACTGCTGCTGACATGCTCAATGAAACACGTGTTCCGTATATGACTCTGCTTAGAACATCCCTTCCAAGGTTATCGGTTCCCATCGGGTGATCCACACTGGGTGAGAGTAATCGTTCTTCCAGATTAAGTTCCAGGGGATCATGGGGGACGATATAAGGAGCAAATATAGCAATTAATGTAAAAAATACAATGATAACTATTCCAAGCATTGCAGGTTTGTCTTTTTTCAATTTCAAATAGAGTGACATATTACCATCCAAAACACATTTTATCGTTATTTTTCATTTTCCACATCATAGCGAATTCTCGGATCGAGATACGTATATAGAATATCCACTGCCAGATTTGAGAGTACAAAGAAGAGTGCGATGACCAAAACAAAACCCTGGATCACAGGATAATCTCTTGCATATATAGCATCAACCAAGAATTTGCCAATCCCAGGCCATGCAAATATCGTTTCAACAATTACAGCTCCTCCCAGCAGATGACCTGTCTGCATACCCATATGTGTGATGACAGGTATCAACGCATTCTTTAAACCGTGTTTCCACATTACCAGATGTTCACTCAAACCCTTTGATCTTGCTGTTCTTATGTAATCCTGACGCAAAACCTCAAGCATACTTGCACGCATCAGCCGCATCAGTGGTGCTGCCAGACCGGTCCCGAGTGTGATTGCCGGAAGTACCAGATGAGATATAGTCCCATAACCAAAACAAGGAAACCAGCCTAGTTTCAACGAGAAGAACAGGATCAATAGTAATCCCAGCCAGAAATTTGGCATAGAGACACCAAATAGTGCTACAAGTCTGCTGCTGTGGTCCAGCATTGTATTTTGCTTAATAGCAGAAACAATCCCAACAGGAATCGCAATAAGTACAGCTATTAGCATTGAAGTCAATGCCAGTTCAAACGTTGCCGGAAACCTGTCAATAAATTCTATCAAAACCGGCTCCCCTGTCCTGAAAGACGTTCCAAGGTTGAAATGAGTGATCATGTACAACCATTGGGAACACTGGACCAGAAATGGATTATTTAGATCATGTTTCATCATAAAGAATGCAACTTCTTCAAGACTGGGATCATTACCAAGCTGAGTGGTAAGTATAGCATGAGCTGGATTGCCTGGTGCAAGATATAGCAAACAAAAAGAAAGCAGCGAGGCACCAAGCATTACGATGACCGCAATAACCAGACGCTTTGCTATAAATTTTCTCATATGCCTGTAGCCTTATCCTATCTTATCTCAATTTCCTGCAAATTTGTCTCAAACATAGTAGCAGGGAATGTGAATCCTTGAACCTTGTTCCTGAAAGCGACAGGTTTCACTATGTCATACAGTGGAATACACGGTGATTCATCCTGTAGTAGTAACCACGCCTGATCAAGTGCCTCACGTTGCCGGATTTCATCTGTGGTCGTGAATGCTGTTTCAATTAGTTCATCCAGTTCATCACTGTGGTATGCATATTCCCATGCCCAGTTTGTGTTTTTGGAATAATACTTACCTCCAGGTGCGATACCTCCGGGTATAGAAGGCAAACAACCGCTATGATGTACGTACATATCATATTCTCCTGCACTTTTCTTATCCCCGGCCGCACCGCTCTCAAGAGTCAAAATATCCATCTTGATACCGAGTTTTTTCAATTCCGCCTGCAAAAATACAGATACAACATCAGCATTTGCTTCACCAACCGGAACGATCAGTTCGCAGACAAACGGTTTTCCGTTCTTCTCAAGTATTCCGTCATTATCATTGTCTTCCCATCCGGCTTCTGCAAGAAACTGCTTTGCTTTTTCGGGATTGTACGAATAACCTTCCTCTATATTCTCGGGTCCCCACTTAAACCAGGGAGCTGTGATCACATATGAGGATTCTGTCACATCTGCAAAGAGCGTCCGGACCATCAATTCCCTGTCAATTCCATAATTAAAGGCAGATCTTACTCTTTTGTCAGTGAAAGGTTCCTTTTGGCAGTTGAACTCAATAACCTGATAACGCCCGAAGGACTGTATCATTACATCGATGTTCGGGTCTTCTTCAAGTTTTGCAAGTTCTATATAAGGTATGCTGGAATGATGCTCGCCCACTCCGATTATGTCAAGTTCGCCAGCTTTCAGGGCTATTATCTGTGTGTACGGGTCTGGTACGGTTTTCCATATCACTTTATCAAGTTTTGGCTTTTTGCCCCAGTAATCATCATTCCTGACCAGTATAGCCTCCTGGTCTTTTTTGTAATCCACAAGCTTAAACGGACCTGTTCCAATATATTCCACGATCTTGCCATTCGGATCCCATTCAGGTTCAACAGCTAACGGGCTTACAACCTTGCCTTTAAACTCGCTTGCTATGTCAAGCAGAAATGTATCGTAATATTCGTTAAAAAATACCTTTAAAGTATGATCATCGATGATCTCAAGCCTGTCTACATAGTCCTTGTATGACGCTCCTTTCATAGACATATCAATAGCAAAATTTGCAACTTTCGCATCAAAGGGCGTACCATCATGTAACACAATATCTTTTCTCAAATGGAAGGTGTATATCTTACCATCTTCAGAGACATCCCATGATTCAACAAGCTTTGGAACCGGATTTCCGTACTTATCGACCCCGGTAAGTGTCTCAAAGACTAACGATCTGCCTTCTACCGCACTTTTGAAGTCTTTCTGTGCACCTACTGTTAGCACCTGGTCTGCCTGCTGTATCCCTGTTGTTTCATCGGCCTGTATCGATGATGATACAGATTCCTGATCTGAATTATCCAAACATCCCATCATCATGCTGGTAATCATTATTAGACTAATGATCACAATACACTTAATCATTTTTTTTCCAAATCTCATATAACTCACTGCCTGTTACTGTTTTATTCCTTTGACCAGAAAATGTCCGCCCCAATAGCCATACTTCAGGTGATCTAGGAATGAGTATGTTCTTGCAACTGTTTCATTTACTACACCTATGTCACGGAATCCGGCACTGTTAAGAAGATCAATATCTGCCTGTGGACGTTCTCTCTGTCGCATTGGTAATTGTTGCTCAAGATCCTTGCTGTATCTTTTGTGGAATGGATTTTTTCGTTCAGTGATAAGGATCAACGGCACTGATATACAATAGCGCCATAGTTTCCGGTACAGGTTGTAATTCTGAAAATTTCCATCAAGGATTACCACATGACCGCCTGGTTTCAATACCCTGTTCCATTCATTTATTGCTTTATCCGGGTGTGGAAGTGTCCATAACAGGTGACGGTTAATAACAACGTCAAAAGTATTATCCGGAAAAGATGGTTTTTCAGCATCCCCGATCTTAAATTCGACAGGAAGATTGCTTTTTTTTGCCTTTTCCTTTGCCTTGTTTAACATGCCTTCCGATAGATCGATTCCTGTAACATCATGTCCCATCTCAGCAAGAACCAGTGCCATTGCACCGGTGCCAGTACCGACATCCAGTACCTTTTGTTTGTTAGATGTTACCGCCAGTGCCAGGAGGTTCTTCCAGGCTTCTTTTTCCTGTTCTGTGTGTATCCCATGCCCTGGAGCTTGATCATATTTATTAGATGATTCGTCCCAGTTCTGTTTTATTACATCTTTTATATTTGAATTCTCATACATTTTTATTCACCATTATCAACGCTGATTTAAACGAATCATTCCACCTGAACATTCCATCGGATCCCTGCCGGACATATTGAGAGATATATGAACGAATTGCGTCCTTTTTTGCAAGAATATCTGACTCATCGAAATGCGAGGTCGAAAGTTTGACCGCCTCATCCAGATCCGAGCATTCCATAGTGGTCGAAATAATTTGCACTTCAGGATGCCAGCCCAACTCTCTTAAAAGATTATAGATATTGATGTAATCCGGACCGGGTTTATACGTAGTTCCCTTGATGATCTTCCAGATATCTCCGTGTCTATCGTTGCTCTCATGTATTCCGATCATCAAAAACAGATACTTTCCTGTTGCATCGATCATGTGCTGCATCGATTTTTTCATATCGCTTACGAAATAAAGAGCATGGCTGCAGATAACAATGTCATATTGTCCTGATATCTTTGCGTCTTCCCATGTATTGTTAATAAATTCGATGTTCTCCAAATTTTCCTTTAAAGCAGCATTCCTGAGATAATCCAGCATACCTGCAGATGGTTCAATTGACACTACCTTTTTGACTTTCTTAGCCAGTGGTATCGTAAGTGCTCCTGTTCCGGCGCCAATATCCAGTACTGTTGTAGTTGTATCGATGTATTTCCCAAGCCTCTCAACAATAGGTGAGCGATATGCATCGTGTCCACGGTTATATCTTGGCGATTGATCATCCCAGTATTCATTGACCGAGTTAGCCTGCTGGGTGATATCATCCATCCAGCTGGACTCCTGCATTCCCTGCTCCCACAATTGTGCCCAGTCTGGCATACCTGTTTGATCATTGAGAGCATCCTCAATTCTCCTACAGGCTATACCTGCTATGCACGGATCAGCACCAAGCGGCTCTGCATACATAAGTTCAATGTCAGATCCACCAATCTGAACCATGGTCCGATTTTCACCTTCCTTTATCCCGAGAACTCGCGGGATGTCTTTTGTGGTGTGAACACCCGGTGCTAGAAAACAGGGCAATGCCACAATCCTGTTGACTCCGGTTCCTTCAAAACTTTTTAACCCTTCATGAAGGGTTGGGGTGTCTATATTTAAAAATGCGGTTTTAACGACCATATTACTATTGCATTTTCCTATCATTTCAGCCACAGAATTCACAACTTTTTTATTATATGGAAGTGAACTGCCATGTCCTAGTACCAGTACTCCTGTATTATTTTTCATTATATCAACCTCTTTAATGAACTCCCATAACCGTGAGAACCGCAGTGATCACCTTTTCATCATACTGGTCTTTAACGCCCTTGCCCGGATCAGCGTGTCCGACCTTGAACATCCAGTTACCGGATCTGTCCAGTTTGATCAATGCAATACCATCAGAATCAGTAGTTACTTCAACCGGATCATCTTCACTACCACTGCACACAGCAGTTATCACGCTTTTTGCCAGTGTTGCACTGTCGTACAAGACTTTCAATTCAATTTCTTCTCCGGCATGATAATGCCTGAAATCGACTGGAACAACCTCCAGCTCGTGTCCGATTACCGGATTAAGATCTTTTGATCCATGCCCTGATATGATAGTTTTGGCATACTGGTAGTAATAACCGCTGTTTTTCACGTTTTCGTAATCGCTCTTCGGACCTTTATGCCACCCTTCGTCTGTGACTGTGTATATTCCGGCATCATACTCAACCGCAACAGTATGATACCCATCAAGAACCGGATCAAATCTTACAACAAGATAATTATTTCCTGGATCTACTGCGAGATCATGTTTCCCGTTAACCGGATCAAAGACAGACGCTTTCACGTTTTTAATTTCGGCTAATCCATCAATTGCCATGTTATGGCCGAATAGTAATTTGCATTCAATTGTCTCTTTGGCATGCACATGTTGCATATCGTGTTCAAGCCAGATCTCATGCCCACGCACTATGTCCGGCATATTTTTTTCTATCATTTATTTTTTCCAGTCCTTATCAATATAATCAATATGCATATTAGCGATACAGTATCTGATGTAGCTTATTTTGATATTTATTTTGATTATAAATTTTACCCCGCAGATATGCTGCGGTTGGGTGTGCCATTGCAACCTTTGACTCGTTGATATTGTCTCGAATTTGTCATATTATATGGCAAATCAATGTTGTGGGATTACTTAGTTAAAATATAATAGTTGCTTTGCAATCCATTGATGGTATTGCATTGATCAAATTGGACAATAAGTAGCAATAATAATGGTACGATATTATCAAGTCAAATTATAATGATATTTCATAACATTATTTAATACCAATTATTTAAAAAGTATTAATTAAAGTATATAAGCATTTTGTTTTTCATTCATTATTCTGTATGGTCCCGAATGTTTTGACTTTATATACTCATCATGTTTGGCAGGAAAAAGAAGGAGACAGGTGATGAATCTGAGAAATTGATGATCAAGATACATGAAGAACAAAAATTAGGTGCAAGAAGACTGGAAAAAATGATGGAATTCAAGTGCGGGAAACACATTCCACATAACAGGATTGCATCAACTGCATATAAATATACAAATTGTATAATGATTTCTTAACCGAACGCCAATTAGTGGCGAAGATGAGCTATAATAGTATAATCGGCACAGTTTTTATATGCCACATACTTCATCGCAATGAAATCCTATGAATGAATCTTGATATTCCGGATGAATAAAATGATATGAAAGTTCCAATTCCCACTAGCACTGTGACAACCCAGAAAACCGGAATGTGGTATACACTATCTCTCATGCTTGCAAAATCGAATATGAACAACAGTGTACCAAGATGCAACAGCGATGAACCGATACGGACCAGATGTCCCTCACGTTCAAATGTGAGTGCTCCGCTTCTTACGATCGTCAGGGCAAGAACAATAACCTGTACTGCGATCGACATCAGCAAAATGAAGGAAATACCAGGTTTAATCCCATTTATAACTGATACGATAAGTGTAAGTAAAAGTATGACAGCAGTGGCTTTAATAAGTGCTGTTCGCGGTACGATACGTTTTGGAATACAAAGACCAAGTGCAAGCAAGAGCACGAGTACGAACGGATACACGTACATATTCATCATATTTATGTATGCAGGATACTGCATCGTACCCTGCCAACCAGGATTTACGACATAGAGATCATAAGTATACCAAACTCCGAAAACACAGACAAGTCCTATCATCAATAGTGCGAAGGATGTTGCAATTATGAGATAATAATCATAATTTTTCAGATCGAAATTGAAATGCATTTTTTCACTAATCATTGAAATCCCTATTTTTACTTGATCTATACCTGTGCCACCGAATGTATCCCCGGAACCACGTATGTTAAAAGGTAAGTAAATACCAACGAGATGAAACACACAATTCCCAAAATCGCAGTGACTTCCCACATGCTTTTGCGGTGGAGATGTATTCTTGTGTGCAGGTACGCGCTGTACAGCACCCACATCATGATGGAGCCATTGATCTTCGAATCCCACCACCAATCACCATCCCATGCCAAAACTGCCCATGGATAACCAATGAGCATTCCAACTGTCAGTAAAAGATAACCGATTTTCGCATGAGTATATGCGATTTTGTCATATACTTCATCCTTTTTGAACAACATGAACACACATGCTACAAAGGTCACTGCAAGTGATGCATAAGATATAAACAACATTGGAGGATGCGTCCACATATACATTGTATTGTAATAATATGTTATGCGCCCGAAAAGTTGCATAGACACCTGCCCTACGATCTGCTGATCCTGCACCGCAATTGCCTGTGACCAATTCGTAATCTCGTAATGTACAATTGGTAACGGTTCTATGAATGGGTTTGAATACAGGTACGTGATGATGACAAGAAGTGAAAGCATGACATTTAAAGAAATGATCATTCCCTTTGCACTGTCACGGTATTTTCGGGATAACTGCCACGCAAACAGGGACAGGCAAAATGCCCAGAAATATATTTTCTCGGTCTCGATCCAGAGTGGAATTGCAAATCGTGAGGAGGTCAACTGTATCCCGCTTGTCTGGTACATGTATGCGGCCACATACTCAGGATAGATCACTTCGATCGTGTTGTATATCTTGAAATGGAACCACATGAGGACTGCAAATCCAAGGGCAATCAGGATTGTATTTACCTGAAGCAGTTTGATGGAATACTCGATCAGGCGCTCTTCGCGTTTTACTAAATAATAGATTGATAATAGGATCAGGACTGTTGACACCAGTGTTGCGTAGGTAAGTATTGGCTGTCCGAACGTTGAAACGAGCTCACGCGCAGCAAGGTATTCTTGATATCCCATGTAGAGTAGATTAATACGGGATATTAAAATATGTATCGATAAAGTAATTTAAACCGCCGTTGACAACAGGAAAGTATATATGCATGTAAACTAGGAATACGTGATAAAAACCCCTATTTGGGAAAAATAGGTTTAAAAAATTTTATTTAACAAAAATTATAAAACTATTGGATCCTAGTTGTAAACATTCTAAATGAGGATAAAATCATGCCAATTTACAGTAAAAATCAGAAACAAATCGCAGAAAACATAAATCCGGATGTCTCAATTGCGAACTGGAAAAGTTGGAGGTGGCAATCCAAACATTCCATTAAAGATATTGCAACTTTTGAGAACCTACTTAACATAGAATTCGATCAAAATTTAAGAAAACAATTTGATGAAACTATAAAAAAATTCCCGATATCGATCACGCCTTATTACTTATCATTGATTGATCCTGATGATTATGAAAATGATCCTATTTTCAAACAATCATTTCCATCTCCATCAGAGCTGATTATTAACAAATCTGAAATAAACGATCCTTTAAGTGAAGATGAAGATAGCCCGGTTTCAGGAATTACACATAGGTATCCTGATAGAGTATTATTCCATATCAGTAATATCTGCTCTATGTATTGCCGGCATTGCACAAGGAAAAGAAAAGTTGGGAATAAAGACTCCATTCCTGACAAAAATGAAATATTAAAGGGAATAGAGTATATTCAAAATACTCCTTCTGTGCGAGATGTTCTATTGTCAGGTGGAGATCCTTTAATGTTACCTGATGAATATCTTGAATGGATTCTCACAGAATTAAATGCAATTTCCCATGTTGAGATTGTACGAATTGGTACAAGAATGCCTGTTGTACTGCCATATCGTATAACTGATGAATTAGTAGAAATGTTAAAAAAATACCATCCATTATGGATCAACACACATTTTAATCATCCAAGAGAAATCACAGCATCTTCAAAAGAAGCACTGAGAAAACTGGCCGATGCTGGAATACCTCTTGGGAATCAAACAGTCTTGCTATCTGGAATAAATGATTGTCCAAGGATAATGAAAAAATTGGTGCATAAACTCGTTCAAAATAGAGTCCGACCATATTATCTCTATCAATGCGATCTATCCGAAGGTCTTTCTCATTTTCGTACACCAGTTGGTAAAGGTATTGAAATTATTGAAAGCCTAATCGGACATACAAGTGGATTTGCTGTTCCTACTTATGTAATTGATGCACCGGGTGGAGGTGGCAAGATCCCGGTAATGCCTAACTATTTGATCTCATGGTCGATCAATAAAGTAATTTTACGGAATTATGAGGGAGTTATTACGGTATACAAAGAGCCAGATGAATACAAACCTATTTTTTGTGATAGAGATTGTGATAATTGTAAATTACAATTGAAGCTTGAACCTGCTGATGAGAATAAGTTTATTGGTATTGGAAAGTTATTATCAGATTTTGATCAGACTGAAAGTCTTGTTCCTGAAAATACTGAACGTATGGGAAGAAGAGAAGATGAATGATCTGATTACAAATATTGGTAAGTCCATCATTCAACACGGGAAATTTAATGATCGAATATATCTGATGAAATTAATTAGTGATGACATACCAAATCTAATATTTGATCTGGAAAAATTGGCATCTTCTGAGGATTATTCTAAGATAATAGCTAAGGTTCCAGCCTTTGCAAAAGATGTTTTTATGGACAATGGGTATATTGTTGAAGCTCATATCCCGGATTTTTTTAATGGCAGTGAGAATGTCTTTTTTATGAGCAAATATCGATATGAATTATCAAATCAGGATGAAAAAGATGCTAAGATTGAGAAAATTGTCAATATGGCACTATCAAAAGCTCAAAGTCCGATAAATAGTGAGATTTCATCTGAATGTTATTATAAGATCTGTGAAAGATTAGATGCAAACAAAATAGTCGATATTTATAAAAATGTATTTGAAACATATCCATTTCCCATACACGATATTAATTATATTGAAAAAACAATGAAAGAAAATATAGTATATTTTGGTATATGGAAAGATGATGAAATTGTTTCATTATCATCTTCTGAAATGGATATTAAGTCACAAAATGCAGAAATGACTGATTTTGCTACTTTGCCTGAGTATCGAGGTCGGGGATTTGCATCATATCTTTTGCGATGTATGGAAAATGAAATGCAAACGAAAAATGTAAGAGTGACCTACACAATTGCACGGGCTATTTCATATGGAATAAATATCTTATTTAGTAAATCAGGGTATTCATACACCGGTACATTACTAAACAATACTAATATCTCAGGAAATATTGAGAATATGAATATCTGGTATAAATATATGCAATGAATTTGCTTGCAAATATTATGTAGATATTCAGATTTATGTTACAGTGTGCACCTGTGCAATTTATTAGTGAATTTAAGGTAGTGTCCTGAACCTACCCGAGCATAGTTCAGCCATTCTCAGTGACGCACCCCGGATTTCGCTAGTGCTCAAATCCGAGGCATCTTAATGATGCTCGATGGTCAGCAATTCCTGTTATGATAATAAACGCATGCAGTAAATAGATCACTTTTTCATATTTTCGTAAAGATATTATCTGCAATAATTGAGTAATGAATCCCAAGTTTGACACTTAAATTTCTTGCTGATTGGTATTTGTTTAGCTCGCTAAATCAACATCAGTAAGCCCTGTGGTCAGATCTGAATTTGCGAATGATTGAATATTTAA
>JBQVMC010000021.1:0-21452 GCA_052361145.1 Methanosarcinaceae archaeon | reverse complement strand
TTTGGTCTGAACTCCAAGTGTTGGAAATTCATAGGACTTTATAATGTCATCGAAAATTGTTTTTTGGGACAGCCTGTTAAGTGCATTATCGAATTCTTCAAGTCCTTCAAAACATTCAGTTTCTGCTCTAATCAGAGTAGCAGGACTGATGTCACATCCGAAGATATCAGACAATAATTCACAACCACGGTCATAGGGAATGAACTGGTAATCATGCAAATAGACTGCTAAAGATCTCAGTCGTGAACCGTATTGGACTGGTTGTGTCACATTATCTGGAAATTCAGCTGTGTTTATGCGGCCGCAATTTGGACATAATTTAATTTCACCACGGTGTTCTATCGAATAGAGTTGAACAGGTGGTATGTCAAAAAGTTGTCTTCTTTCATAGTCTTTAGCTTCTTCATCTTCAAGAGACGTGTGACAATTGCTGCATTGATCTACCTCATGAATTACAATTTCATCAGGATTATCAACCATCTTTAATGTTGTCCCAGGGTGACCTTTTTGACCGCCTACTTTCTTACCACTTTTGATACGCCTACTTTTTGGCTTGGGTTTTTGGGTTGCATAAGCATCAGTTGAAGGAGGCTTACTACTGTTACGACTGTTTTTGTTGAGTCGTTCCTCTAATGATTTGATTTGTTCTTCAAGTTTTGTAATTGTTGCAGCTTGTTGCATTATTAACTTAATAACTGCATCCGGACCAGCTTCATAAATTGCAAGAATTTCTTCGCGTTCCATGTCAATCCCCTCAAATTAATAGAAAATTTATTAGTTTTGAATACTATTTATGAGAAGGTCATTGTATATTGATTTTTCGTTTCAATGTTATTGAAAAGTAATCGGTTTATAGGATGGCTGAATAGTTACAATAAATAAATGATTCGATCTTCACTTTTTCACCCCACACATCATAAATTTCCTTCCTGACACAAAAAACCATGTTTCTTATAAAATCGCTTCATTGCCCGGGTTAACATCATGGTAAATTTGTATAAATCAGAGCACTTCGCACAATATTGCTTTTTCATTTTTCACAAAAAGATGTATGGTATTTTTGCCATTTAGGCCATTTTCAATTATATTCCGTATGGGCCAATAGTCAGCAGGATCCACCCCTGCCCTGAGTACTACTGTACCCACATCATACTTTTTTAGAAAAGAATTTATCGCTGCCGGTTCAAAATCAGTAACCTGTATGACCTGATAATGATTTTTTATCATCGTGTGTTTTAATGATATATCAGATGTTAAAAGCAATCTCTTTTTGTCAATTTTAAAGAGCTCGATGTCTATATTTCCTATGTCATGTTTGATCAATCCTGCAAGTTGCGGCATCAAATCGGCTTTTACAACAGATGGTTCCGGTTCGTATGCATATAATTTAAGAAATTGTGTTTCATTTATGTTGCAAGTTGCATTTGTTGAATTTATTTGTGCTTTACATGGAAGTGACACTGCTGAGCGCTCAGATTGTTTCAGGTTTCCGAAATATAATGTAAGACGATTCAGTTTTCCATAAAGGGAAAGGTATTCGCGTTCACAATCAAATGGAATTCTCTGCGGGGGCATTTGTGGCGGTGCTTCAAATGCAAAGTTGTCGGTTTTATCAGAATATGCAGATATGACATTTGGAATCCGGGGTTCAAGACTCATTACACTGCGCTTATTTTCTTCAGCAGGCCTGGCAGGGTCTGAAAATATAACATCAACATTTGGGATCTGCTCTACAACATCCATTGATAATGCATCGCCACATATGAATTCCACATTATTGATATCATGAAGTTCGCAGTTTTTCTTTGCGTATTCTATTTTTCGTGGATCTATCTCTACAGCATAGATAAAATCACATTCTTTTGCAAAGAATATCATCTGCCCGCCTATACCGCAACTTATATCGGCGAGTGTATTACATTTTATACGTTTTGACCGGTATTGTGCAACAATCTGTGGTGTTGCGAAACGGATTCCGTCTTTATCGGAATACAGGGACTTTTCGAATCTCTTTTTGTGCGACACATTTATCGGTGTACACATAAGTTCAAGCAATTTAAAACCATTCTTTGGTTTCTAAGATTTTTAAATCACAATCCTTTTAAACAACTTTATCTCAAAAGAGGAGATATTCTCTTTAAGGGAGATATCAAATGTGTTGTGTTTAAATAGACAATTGTTGTTTATCTATAATGAGTGAACCACAGAAAAGTGGTATTGGTGATATGTGTCATGATAGATTCAGATTACCTTGATACAAAAAATTGTGTCCATTAAAATGGAAAAAGTAAAATACGATTATGAGTTTAATTTCATATATTATTATTCAGATCAGAGAGGTATTAAAATGAGAAAATTGATGTTTATTTCGCTGGCAGTATTCCTTATTGCTGTATTAGCGATTCCGGCATCTGCGGAGGAAGCTTTTACAGTAACCACTTTGGATGCGGCAGACGTGGATTGTCTATCCGTGTGTCACGCTGAAAATCCCCATACATTACATGCTGGAAGACCAGTGACATGTGTAAATTGCCATGGTGATAATCTGGCAATTGCCATACCACAATGTGGAAACTGCCATAATGGACCAATACATACAGTCCACAAAGGCAAAGTAGCAACAGAAGACTGTTCATATTGTCACCAGGGACTTGAAGGTGTACACAATGATGCTCTTGCAGAGAGTGTATGTGCGCACTGCCACAGGGACTTGATCCTTGATCACGGTGGTGAGATTGAAAGTTGTACGAAATGTCACCGCACAGCTCCAAATATCGTAAAACCGATCGAGACTGCAGAAATGGATATTGTCTGTCAGGCATGCCATGCTAGTGATAGTGTAGCATCTGTTCACGGAGATGAGGCAAATGTGCAGGCATGTTACGATTGTCACAGACCTGGGGAAGGCAATGTTTCTGCAACTCAGGTTCCACACAACATACACATCCCTGAGGTATCATGTGTAGCATGTCACATGGATGATGAAGTTGTCATTGTTCCTGAATGTATAAGATGCCACCAGATCAGTGATCTTCACACATTTGATGTTGTAGGCACAAAATCAAAAGATGATATGCAATGCAGTGCATGCCACCCTAAATCATACTTCAATTCTGAAGAAACAGTTGTCAAACCTGTGACAAATGAACCGGAAACACCAATAACAGATAAAGAAGAAGAAAACGCAACAGATGATTCTGTACATAATGAAACTGAAGATGAAGGATCATCCATTCCGGGATTCGGAGTATTTTCTGCGATTGGGGCAATTGCAGCTCTTTACTTTGTGAGTAGAAGAAAGTGATTTTCACTTTCTTTTTCACTTATTTTCACTTATTTTTACTTTTTTTATTAGATATTATTTATAGAATTATTCAGTGTGAGTTTATCTTATCGTTATCGTTAGCGTAGCGGGGGTTTATCTTGTTTTACCCCGCATATAAAAAATTGAATAAAGTACACTGGTTATGGAAATTGTGAGAAGTAGATTGAGGGGTTATTTGTGTTTGATGTTGCAGCAAACCGTGAGTATTATGGGATGAAAATGATGCCGGTAAATGGGGACTGGCATGTAGATAAGCGGGTGAGAGTGGTAGATGAATATTGTTCTACCTGAGATAACGTGAGTTACAAAGGTTGTATTGAATTGTAGATATTTGAACGAATTGTAAATAATTTGTATTTGTATTTGTATATCTTAAATACTGTTTGCAGAATTCAAATGTATATGGATCAAAAACCAATGCGACCGCCGCCAGGCGGCATTTTCCATAATATACTATAATGAAGAATCAAAATCGTTAGTCGATGTCTTTAACAAGATGGAATGCACATCCAATAATGGATTGACCTGACACTAAAATAATCATATATGTATCGAGTCAGTACACCTTTTTTTTTGGTGGCAGTGAGATGTGCCGCCTAACGGCGTTCGTATCGGTTTTTATTTCAATGTTTTTTGAAATAACACGAACTCATTTAAACAACTATACAAATACAATAATTTCAATTTCCCTTCTTTTCTACCAGTTCCGCATCCGTAATAACAATCCTTACCGTGTACTCATCCAGTTCCACAACCTCATATCCCTTGATCTTTATCCTCTTCTTGTACATCGGGGCATCAAGCACAAAACTCTCAAATTCTCCACCCTCGCCTGCGATATTCAATCCGATCTTCTTATTCAAATGCACAAGTTTGTCAACATCATTATCCGTGATCTTGCGTCCCACCCAACTCTTATCCAGACCATACGCAGCAATACTACTGAAAATAAACATGTACCCGAGCTTTAGCAAATCCCTCATCTCTGTTTCCTGGTCAACGTGCCAGAGCGGCGAAAATACCTTAAGACCAAGTTCGTCACATACCCGCTCAATTCTCTCCTTCTGGTAATTCGAATACAGTGCTCCTGTGACCACGCCCTCAATACCATACTCTTCCTTTGCCCACACGATTGCATTTCTCATATCCAGGAGCTCGATTTCCTTCTCTCCTTCCGTAACCTGCTCAATAAGAGGGAGATCCATAGCTTGCGCCTGCATACGTGCAAAATCAATGTTTGGTGTGTGGAACATATAAGAAAAAGGGTTCACACTTTTTATAGTAATCAGGCACTCAATTGAATAGTTCTGCTCCTGCATGATCTGCAAGGCATAATTGCTGTCCTTTCCCGAACTGAACAGGACACCAAGTTTTAGGTTTGGTTTCGAATAGAATTGTTTGAGATAATCTGTCTTTGAACCGCATCCAGCCTTCCTTGTAAGTTTTGCAATTGCCCTGTCAAACCTGCTGCCATACTGCGCTGCCTGTTTCCTGCGCTCTGTAAACTCATGTGGAATACCAATATCCTTACCAACCATGCGCAGGATGAGTTTATTCTGCTCATGTTCACGCTTACGGCCAATCCCAATTCCAGTATCAATTCCAATCTTGTATTGTGGTGGAATCCTGAGACAGTACCCCACTAACCTATCATCAAGATATGGCACACGAAGTTCAATGCTGTTGTTCATGGCAACAACGTCGTCCCTGTACGTATTCTTCTCATATGTATTCAGGATATCTGCATAACAATCCCGGTTAACATCGGTCGAATGCCTATGCCTGGCATATCCTGCGAACAGTTCATCAGCACCCGACCCGGAGAACATGATTCGAATATCATCTTCTGCTGCTGCTTTGCAGGCAGCATACATTGTCAGCCCGACACCGGCCTTTGGAACATTTGTGTCCTCAATAAGCGGAACCACAGTTTTAAGATAGTCCTCAACCTTCCGGATATCAATCTCCCTTATCTTGAGTGAAAATCCCAGTTCATAAGCCACCTTTTTTGCATACCGGACATCCGGCGACTCTACTTCGCCTTTTAACCCGACGGTATAACAGGTGAAATCCACACGTTGCTGCTTTCCAATCTGCTTACACAGGTAAGCGAGAATGGTGGAATCCACACCACCGGAGAACAGGATACCAAATGGTTCATCAGGGATACGAATGGATACGGCATCGTAAAGGAGTTTCCCAACATCCGCGCGAATGGTCCCAACTGGCATTTCATGCTCCGGCGTTATGGAAAAGAACTCACGGTTGAATATTGTGATTTTATTATCCTTTATATCATAACACAAAATCTCGCGCGGGTTCAGCTCTTTAATATTAACATAATTGGCAGCATCAAGTGCCTTTTTCTCAGATGCGAACGCAAAACCGGAATGTGTGCTGTACCATATAGGTTTTATGCCAAGTATATCACGGGCAATGTACACCCTGTCATTGAGCCAGTATGCAAAAGAATATACTCCGATTATTTCACGAAGTGTGTCATCGATTATACGGATAATACCTGAGGGTGATTCATTTTTAACTTTATCAGAGATATGATTTTCAATCAGCTGTACTAAAAGTACAGAATCGTTTTTCGCATCCATATCATATTTACTACCCAGTTCTTCCCGGTTGTATATCTCGCAATTAGCAACTATTCGACCCGCATACACGATCGGCTGGGGTACGGAATTTAACCTTGAATGCAGTGTATGACCAAGTATGCCTGTGCATTCCGGAATTAAAAGTGAATTAATATTATCAGTGTGATTAAGCCAATCCGTACCACAGGCACCGACGCCGTCCTTGCCCCTGTTTTTGAGGATAGCAAGAGCTCTGTATGTATATTTTGCCGCATCCTCGGTATTAAAAAAGCCTGTGATTCCGCACATTTACCCATTTGTATGTAATTTATAACCTTTCGCGTTCACAATGTATCGAATCATATAAACCTCTTATCAGACCTTTCCGAAACTCACCTTGGTTGACAGGCTTTTGTTTTTAGCAATAATATTTTATATAAGTTGTTATTATTACCAAATAGATAAGAGCGATTAATCGCTATTTCTTATCTAAAACGGTATGTGATAATTTGCCCATCCTACTATTACCTGATCAAGGGCAACAATTAAAGCCTCTTGTTTCCATGCTTTTTCTTTCTTATTTATAAAAAAGAAAGCATAAATTACATAATAGCGGTATAATCAACAAAATCAAATGTATCGGCACCAACCATGTTCCAAACATCCAAAAAACCATCAACTGCTCCGGAAATTCTTGCTCCCGCCGGCGATCACAAATCCCTGCTTGCAGCCCTGAAGGGCGGCGCAGATGCCGTCTACCTTGGAATACGTAACTTCAATGCAAGATGGGGTGCAACAAACTTTAAACTCGATGAACTTGAATACGCCATCGACTTAGCTCACTCCCACGACACAAAAGTCTTTCTGGCACTTAACATACCAATAAAACAAAATGAACTGTATGAAGCCCTTGATATAATAGATAGCGCTTACTCCTATGGGATCGATGCAATAATCATGGAAGACCCGGGTATGTTGCAGATCATAAAAAAAACATACCCTGACCTTAAACTTCATGCAAGCACCCAGATGACAATACATAACAGGGCTGGCGTTGAATTTGTGGAAGATATCGGGGCAGATCGTGTAATACTTTCAAGAGAACTGAATACTAAAGAGTTGAAAGACATAGTAGACAGCACAAGTATCGAAGCAGAGGTGTTCGTGCACGGTGCGCTTTGTTATTCATACTCAGGGCGATGTCTTTTCAGCAGTTTTCTTAGTGGTAGAAGCGCAAACCGGGGAGCATGTGCCCAGCCTTGCAGGCTGCGCTACAAATTATTAGTCAATGGGCGCAGGATCGACAATGAAATTGTAGGTGACTATCCGATAAGTTGTGCCGAACTCTGCACGCTGTCAGGGATCAATGAAATTGTAAATACGGGTGTTATAAGTCTTAAGATCGAAGGCAGGATGAAAAAAAGCGAGTATGTGACACAAAGTGCAAGTGCATATAAAGCAGCCGTTGAGAAACTTAAAAACGGCGGAATTCTAAGCAAAGATCAAATTGAAGTACAAGAAAAAGATCTTGCAAAACTATTCTACCGAGGATTTACAAAAGGGTTCATACTTGACGAGGAAGATGTCACACATTCAAAGTACAGCTCAAACTATGGTATATTTCTTGGTAAGGTAGCAGGCATCACACATTTCAGGTATACCACGAGCATCATGGTAAAACTGCGTGAAGATATCCATGTAAAAGACGGTGTAGGTATACATACCCGAACAAGAATGCTCGGATCAGCTGTGAATGTCATAAAACGTGATGGTGAACGAGTAGAAAGTGCAAAATCAGGAGAGAGTGTGATACTTGAGATCAGTTCAAAGACCGGTAAGACCGTAAAGTCCGGTGATGAAGTGTATCTCACAACAGATACACACCTGCTGAACAGGTTGCAGGAGACTAAGATGAAAACATCCCCTGTAATGATCAAAGTCATAGCAAGAAAGGATGAAAGGCTTAAGATCCGGATAAAGAAAAAAACAAATGTGGATGGCGATGTAAAAGAAATAACAGGAGGGGTTGAATATGAGGATGATTACATAATACAGCAAGCCATGAGTTCTCCTACTACTAAAGAAAAGATCAAGGCGATTATTGAGAAACTGGGTGATACTCCCTATGCTGCCGATTTTGTGGATGTTGTGGGAGATGAGGACATATTCATTCCTATAGGTATCCTAACAAATGCAAGGCGTAAAGCCACAGACCTGTTGTTACAAAAATCGATCGGGGGATACAAAAGGGAACGTAAGATCCCACAAATATTTGATTCCGGTCATCGGTGTAATGATCACAAAGATGAGGAGGAGGGGGGAAATGAAGGAGAGGTGCGGACTGATGCGACTGTGGGTAGCCCCAAAATAGACGATATGAAAACTCCGCTTTTAAGCGTTGAAGTTAAAGATACCGATTCCATGTTCTATGCAGCAGATGCCGGTGCCGATATTGTGTATGTTCCAATTGAACAGTTCAGTGAACTTAAAGACCAGGCGAATGAAGAAACAATAATAGACTTGAATGCAAAAAAAGAAACTGGAATCGAGTTTATATTTATTGTGCCCCAAATTACACATGACAACGAACTGGCATTACTCATGCCACTTATCGAAGAAGTAAAAACTGCCGGATTTGGTATAGCATGCTCCAATTTAGGAGCGGTGCAGGTTGCAAAAACATGTGGCATTCCTTTTGTTGCACAAAAAGAGATCAATACTTTCAATGCGCTCACATCCAACGTATTCTTTGATGCAGGAGCTCATAGGGTTACGCTTTCGAGTGAATTGAACCTTAACGAGATCGGGCACATTTGTGAAAATCTTAATGTATCTAATGGTGATCGGCAAATAGAGATCGTCGTGCATGGTCGGGAACTTCTGCTTGTGACAGAAAATGATCTATTAAAACTGATTGTTGACAAAAATCTTGTTGAAACCGACAGTAATGGTAATGGTACCACAAATAATAATAATAATAATAATAATAATAATAATAATAATAATAATAATAATAATGTGCAACTTATTGATAAGAAAGAACGCAGATTCCCTGTCAAACGATGGGGAACGCGGACACTCATATATAATTTTGAAGTGCTCAATATGCTCGATGATGTTGAACAACTGAAAAGGTACGGTGCAGATGTATTGCGGCTTGATCTTAGATTGAACACCAAAAGAGAGGTAAAGGAGATCACAAAAGCATACAAGGATGCGCTACTGGGAAAGAGTGGCAGGATACGAAGAAAGTCAGGGGACGTTTATACGAAAGGACAATATTTCAGGGGAGTTTGAACTTAAGAACTATTCTACGCAGCTCTGTTGCGGCTGGTATGCCGGTGAAATATTTGAATATCTTTAAAGTCCGTTTCAAATCAATATCTGAAAACATCACCTGTTTTATTACCTTATCCGGATTTGCAGATATCCTGATGTTGCCAGAATGTGCCGAATGTGTGGAGTTGTGCCATAGGTCACAAAAATATCTAAACAAGCACCAAATAACTCATGTAATATACTATCACAGTTTGCATGACCTATTGTTGGAATCACTCCTTTTTTTTCATTTCTGCCCGGATAGTACGCATCGTTTCCCTGTGGAGTGAGACAATAAGATCACTGAGCACTCCGAAAACAAACATCTGGAATCCGGCAATGATGAGCAGTGCTGTTAACACTGTCATGGGTACACGAGTTACATCGTGCATCCACTCAGTCACAACAAAAACACCAAAACCGGAACCAATGATTATGAATATAAAACCAAGGACCCCAAAATAGAAAAGCGGATTGTGCATCTTTGCCAGTTTGTATATTGTCATTCCTATTTTAAAACCATCCTTTACCGGGTTTAATTTAGTTGCAGCCTTTGAATGCCTTGCCAAATATGTAATAGGCACTTCAATGGTTTTCAAATCTTTTTTAATACTCTCAACCGTTATTTCGGTTTCAATCTCAAAACCCATCTTATTAAGTTCAAGTGATCTTACAGCATTAAGCGTAAATGCCCTGTATCCTGTAAGTATATCACTTAAGCACTCGCCGTATGCGAACCCGAAGATCTTGTTAAGTATGCGGTTCCCAAAAAGGTTCAAACGTGTAAATGCAGTAGGCTCATAATTCGCGAACCTGTTGCCCATTACATGATCTGCATCCCCACTGCGTACAGGATCAAGCACTGCATGCACATCACTTGCAAGATATGTTCCGTCCCCATCGATCATTACAATATAGTCGCTATCAATGATATGAAACGCTTCCTGAAGAGCCTGTCCTTTACCCTTGCCGGCCTGAACAACAATCTTTGCACCCTGTGCTTCTGCCAATACAACAGTCTTATCGGTACTGTGCCCATCGATAATCAGTATATTGTTAAATCCCTCAGATTTAAAATCCTTTATCAGCTGCTCAATAGTAGCAGCTTCATTTAGGGTCGGTATCAGTATGCAGACATCTTCGTTTAGCAAAATATATCTTCCTTTGTGATTGTTTACTGATTGTAATATTGTGTATCACTTCAAAAATTAGGGTCGAATACATATTCGGATTAACTAAATCAGGTTTCAGAGCATCTTTCTATTTTAAAATAGAGTCAGCTACCCTTAGACTTGAAGCGTATACAATATTATGTGCAATGGATCCAACAAGTTTCGGATTCATGTAAAACAGGTATTATATTGCCCTGTTACACAGCTGTTTGAAATAAACAACATCTTTTAATTACAAGAGTCCCATGCTGTCAAGTTGCTTTCTTACGACTTCAACTCCACCGTCACAATCCTTAGGTGATTTACCACCTGTAACAACCAGTTTTCCTGAACTGAAGATTAGCACGACCACCTTTGGTTCAGCAATACGGTAGACAAGCCCCGGGAACTGTTCAGGTTCGTATTCGATATTCTCAAGACCAAGTCCGATAGCAATTGCATTAAGGTTCAATACTGCATGAAGATCAGCTGATGCTACTATGTTCTGTACTGTAATATCAGGATATTCAAGCGTCTTCTGACCAATTCCATTAAGTTTTTTCCCCAAATTTCCTATAACAGTGTGCACATCCGCTACATTTTTTGCACCAGTGCATACTACTTTCCCGGATGTGAAAATAAGGAACGCTGCTTTTGGATCAGTGACCCTGTATACAAGTCCGGGGAACTTTTTTTTATTATATTCTGCACCTTCAAATTCAGATTCTATCTTAATTAGATCAAACTCTTCTGCAAGTTTGGTGGATGCTACTACATTCTCGATCTTGATATTATATTCTGTCATTGTAAATCCTCGGTGATTCAATAATTCAATTAATGTGCTATATTGATTCTGTTTAATGGATACTTTTTATGATTTTCCAGACGATTCGTAAAACCGCAGAGAGACGCAGAGAAAATATCAACCCTTTGCGTTCTTTGCGCTGAATCTTTTTTCCATGACCTATTATATGGAATATGTTAATAAGTCACACTTAAAGTTAAGGTTATATTCGCAATTTCTTATATATACTTATACCGGCCTTTGGACAAAATTCATACATAATCCCAAAGTACCCAATTATTCGAACATTGTGTGCAACATTCTTCAATTGTGTTTCAGTAACCTTGCGCGCATCAAGTCTTTTCCTCAAAGGCATCAAATTGGGGTTATAATTAAGTGTCTGCCAAAACAACTCGTAGAACATGGTAGTTTTTCCAATAGTGTGATCCGGCCTCATTGTCATGCCTGAAATCAGCTTATAAAGAACTCAAATATCCATCACAGAATATGAAATATAAAATGGTTTTTAAGTTGTGTCGTTTTTGCATATCTTTAAAATCGTCGATTCGGATTATAGGTTATGCCGCCTGCGTGAAAGATGATGCTCGTTTTCTTACATACCATGTCTTTTTTGGAGGTCAATTGCTGCACGGGGTTTAAATTTTTGAAACACGTATCGATATTTCATCGAAACCAGATATACAAATACGATTGTCTTTTGATTATACCAAAAAGCCCCTCAAAAATACCTGATCTCATACCTATACCCCTGCTCAACCAAAAAAAGCTGGCGATTTGTCCCGAAACTCTGTTCAGTGGTACCTTTTGAAACCAATGTGTAGAAATGAGAGGGCTTCTCTTTGGGTCGAAGAATGCGACCCAACCGTTGTGCTTCCTCCTGGCGCGAACCGAATGTACCTGATATCTGGATCATAACACTGGCATCAGGCAGGTCCACAGCAAAGTTTGCGACCTTGGAAACCACCAGTACATTGATGTGACCTTTTTTGAACTCATTATAAAGTCTCTCTCTCTCATCATGTCTGGTCTTACCTGTGATAATCGGCAGCTCCAATGACCTGGCAAGTTTTTCTAACTGTGAAATATACTGGCCAATGATCAGTATGCTTTCACCTGCGTGGTCCTCCATCAGTTCACACACAAGATCTTTTTTGCGCTTGTTCTCTGCCGCGATGCGAAACTTCGCGCGTTTATTGGCATGGGCATACTCAAGCTCTTCTTCAGGCAAAAGAGAAACGCGATACTCAACACAGATAGCTTCTGCAATATAACCGCGACTTTCAAGCGTCTTCCATGGGACATCATATCGCTTAGGACCGATCAATGCAAAAACATCATCCTCTTTACCATCTTCGCGCACCAGCGTTGCAGTTAGTCCAAGTCGCCGCCTGGCCTGAATTTCTGTTGTTGCACGAAATACAGGAGCCGGAAGCATATGTACCTCGTCATATATAATGAGCCCCCAGTTATGCCTTGTAAAAATATCCAGATTGTGCAACGGTTCGCCCTTTGAGCGACGGTATGTCAACATCTGGTATGTAGTAATCGTTATTGGCTTGATCTTTTTGACACGACCTGTAAACTCACCAATGTCCGTTTCATCGATATGGGTCTTTAAGAGTAGTTCATCGTGCCATTGCCGAACCGAGACGTTATTGGTGGTGATGATCAGGGTATAACTTGATATCTGGGCCATAGTCCCAAGTCCTATAATCGTCTTACCTGAACCGCAGGGAAGAACAATTACTCCACTGCCCCCTGTCTTTTGTCCTGCACAGTAAAATAGGTCCACGGCATCCTTTTGGTAATCGCGCAGCGCAAAAGAGTTCCCTTTAAGGTCAATGCTGCGCAATGTAAGATCAAATTGTTCTCCATCCAGATATCCGCATAGGTCCTTGACAGGGTAGCCCGCCTTGATCAGTGTGTGCTTAAGATCACCGCGTCTGGCATGAGGTATGAAAAGTCCGGGGAGTTCGTCATTATCAACCCAAAACTGTTCTAATGATTCAATATTACGGATCCGTTCCAGAATACGCGGATCTTTCACTTCAAGTTCCAGGCAATCATTTGTGGCTTTCTGTAATACCAGTTTTCCATAGGTCTCATGCCACTCTTTCATATCGGCAATAACATTTGACGGAATGCTATAACGTGAAAAGTTTTCAAGACCTTCAACGATCTCCTTGAACAATATACCCAGTGCTGCCGCATTCCAGAGTGACAGGGGTGTAACCCTGTAGGTATGAATAAACTCCGGTGATTTCACAAGCTCAGCAAAAAGAGCTAAAAAGTCCCGACATTCCACGTACCTCGGATGTTCAACCTCAAGCATCAAGGTACGATCGCTCTGGATAATGAGCGGTTTTTCTAAACTCATGCAATATCCTCGAATTTGATAGTATAATCCTGTTTTAATACCTTACTGACTTTCTTTACCTCTGGTTCGTATTGACTGGCAAAGGAGAGTGTTAATTTGTCCCAATCTGCAGCAACAGGGCACCTGGTAGATATAAGTGCCTTGCGGAATTCTTCCATCAATTCTTTTGCTGGAAAATGAAATGTGACCTGAGCTTCCCGTTTTATTGTCACAGGCTTTTTCGCTTTTGCTTTCATTTTCACTTTTGAAACACTTGAATCGCGTTTTGGAAAGACTGTACGCACACCATCCTGAAGAAGCGTAATAGATGATGGGCGATGTTTTACATGAAAGGGAATCAATTCCTTTTTCTCAAGATATGTAATCAACCTGTCAGGTGAGTGTATGATCCTCATCGTAGGTGATATACATTTGATCGTGAATTGATCGATTTCGGGAAGATCTTTATCTCCCTCAAAAAGTACAGCATTCTCATACAGGGTAAATGCTTCTAAAGCCCCCATCCATTCTTCAAGTTCTATTCGAACATTCTGTGGGAGTTTTTTACCGCTTATCTTTTCCAGTAGCTTGATCACATCAAGGTCTTCTTTCTCGCTTAATTGGGTTAGAACCTTCTTTTTTTGAAGTTTTAAGATGTTTGTTTTGTCCTTTGTTATAACATCAGCAAGTTTTGTTAATTGTGAGATGATCCGAACAGGATATATTTCCGATTCCACATGCACCTCGAAATTCGGCTGCACGGTAACTTTTGGCTCTATGATCTTATCGCTCATCACATGCAGGAACTTTTCATTAACTCGAAACGCCTGAAGCTGGTTCATCTCGGGCAGGTATCCCTCATACTCTTTTTTTGAATAGGCAACCTCAATATATCCTAAAATTAGTGGTAATCCTTCAAGGAATCGTTCCACATAGCGACCTTCCACACGCTCAAATGCATCTGCATCATCCACTAAGATATTTATTTCCGTATCCCATATGCTCTTACTCTCATAAAAATTGCCATACCGGCCTTTCTTTGCATCCCATTCATATTTATATTTGACCTTCTTTGGAATAAGAAAATACGGATGATGTTCTTTCAGGTATCGGATCAATGAGGATGTAGTATACCATATACCTGATTTACAGAATTGCAAAACCCCAATCAAAAACCGCCTGATACTGGCAAAATCCAATAACGGCATAACACCAGTCGCAGATCCCCGGGTCGAGAAACCGGATAAACTACCAAGCGCACTTGTATCATAAAATTCATTTTTACCATCTATACAAGTACTTACCAGTAGATCAAGAAGTCTCATCTCCTGCTTCATAAGTGGTAGATCAATAAATTTTTGGTATTTTTTAGTATCGACTTCAATATAATTGTCAGGAAATGACGGCCCTGAACTGGTATATCCTGCATATATTCCCTCAGTATCATAGTTTACAAACTCGAATAAAAGTGCCAGTTCATCAACATAATTTATCCAGTTAGAATATCCATGATCTTTTAATTCTTCTATTGCATGGGAATTGCTCATAAGTTTTGCCAATCGCTTTGAGTCAGATCGATTCAGCTCATTGCTTCGGTGTAACCGTTTTATATCACGGTCCTGCACATATTCAACATAAGTATGCAGGTCATGACGCAGATCATACTGGTTGGAAAAGATATCCAGTTCACTAATGTTTGCCGTAGTTAAGTATGGGTCCGGTTGCATCATTTATTCCTCGCTTTTTTAATAACGTGTCCTGACGCTTCCACAAGTTTTTGTATCGCGGGCAAAATGTCAGCGGGAAATGCGATATAATCATCAGTGAGTAATACAAGACTTCGCGAATCAGCATACGATTTTTCGATCTGCACCTTAAGGCTCAGGTCTTTTACCTGTGCAACCATCAGGTTTTCATGAATTACCTGTTTACCCCACCTCTTTTCAGCAATCTCTGTTGCTATGCGAAAACCGGATGTATTTTTTTTAAGCCACACAAAAAAACTGTCTTTGCGAACTATCTTAAGCGCATTTCCAATCTTGATAATGCTGGCTGTCGCGCGCAGGTTGGAATTATGGATATCCAAAATTGCAACAAAAGCCAGTACTTCCAGTGCAGTATACGGAATAGTCATAAGATCCAGAACTATTGTACCGTCTGGTTCGACCTGTATATACTTCTCAGGCAAGGATGAAGTCGTATCTACCAAGTTGTTTTCAGGTAACTGATAGTATGCTTTTCCATCTACCATAACCTTTACCAGACAGCCCCACGTCCAACCAGCCTCACATATCTTTTCATATGGGTAATCCTCTGCCTCTCCTGTAAATATCTTAAGCACCACTGCGAGACTATCTGCGGGTAGCCATTCATGTTCTTTTAATTGTGAGAGTGCATAGAGTGTAATTTCGATCTTATCATTTTCCATTTGTTCTTGCATATTAGGATTATTTTGATGTGAGATCTTGTAGAGTATAACATCAATTGGGTCCATATCTTCAATAGGCGTCTTGATATCGGTGTTAACGGACGCACGCCAGCAATCTTTCTGCCATTCCAACAGGTGATTTGCTTTGAATTTTTTATCTCCACACAACAGGTTACCATCTTTGACCATGAGTTTGAAAGATCGTTTTTTTGATAAAGAGGAAGATTTTTGTTTCCCTCCGATAATTTCCAGCAGTTTATCACGCAGTACTTTTTTCTTATGATTTCCAACACGTGTGAATTTCAAAGCCCGGACAACAGGTGGAAGAAAATCTGCAAATTCCGGTGGAAAACGAAAACACAAGCGTTCAATTTTGGTAGTGCTTTTGTACGCATGAATTTCCTGTTCCATTACTATGAGTACACCCTTACGCACCAGGTTATTCTTCACTTTTTTGAGTGTTTCTTTATACCGCTGGTTAAACGTTCCGTAATAATACTTCTTTGCAGATCCTTCACTACCGTATAATCTCTCGAAGTACCCGATATCAACTTCTTCATTTATCTTATTAAGCAGGTGGAGGAACACGACTTCTTCATAGGTTAATGTGTCCAGTGCTTCTTGTATGCCGATCGTGGAAATAAAAAAGTTTTCAAAAACGTCGCGGGAAGTAGCCTCTTTGGTAGAAAAACCACGGCTTTTACAGATTGCTTTAATATCTGAGTCACTAAGATCATTTTTGCACATCTGCCTCAACATTGATTGTATATCCATCCGATCGCATCCATTAATTTTACATTACATTATATTACAAGTCCGCTATATCGATGAATTTTTTCAATCTTATTAGAAGCGGAGCATTAAGAGACTTTTTAGTATCCGCTTCAAATTCAAGGGTAACTGACCCCATTTTGAAATCGAAAGCTGCTTTTAGCACTTGGTTTAAATGATCCGGACATGCATTTTACCTGCTTTTTGAAGTGGATACAATTAATATTATTTTCTGGTGACGAAAACATCTCAAATCAACATGAAGATACTAAATAGTCCCTACTAAAGATATATCGTTCGCTATACAACCTGAAGAGGATGTGCTGCTGAAGAACCGGATAATGGTAATGGCAATGGTAATGGTCACGTCCGGTTCTTTTATGGGGTTAATAGTTGGAAAGGCTCAACACATCGCTTACACATTTTTAAGTGCTAAATAGGCTTTATGGACAAAATACAAGCAGTCAGGGAGGTAATAATTATCGATACCGGAGAAAAGGCCTTCTTGATGAGATTTCATCGGTTAGATTGATCAGAGGGGTTATTATCGTCGAGAAGAAAGATAAGAAGAAGATATTGGAACTTCTTAAGAGACATTTTATTGTCTTCTGGAACGGTTTGGAAAACCGCAGAGACACGCAGAGAAAAATAAGTCCCCTCTGCGGTGAATCTTTTTTGCCATGATCCGTTTATCCGGAATATATTAAAAAGTGTCCTTCTTAAGGAGTTCGATGCACAGATCTATGTTTAAGAGGTCATTTTAATAAGGAGAGATTTGAAGGCACTGGGTGTTAAGTAAATAGGCTAACTACATTTCGAAAGTAGACAAATGGAAAAAATGGAAAAAATAGAAAAACAATCTTGTTCAGGGGTGCGAAAGAGGAGTATGGACATTCGTAAAAAAAACAAAAAAAAGATGGCCCCCATCAGGGGGCTTTATTGTCCAGAATGACCACATTAAATACTTTTCCTCTCCAGATATGCAACGGGTCAATGTACCAGTTAGTAGCCAGTCCACCTACCGCGTTAAAAGCACGGCTGCGTCCTTCAAGGTAGAAGTGATAGCCTCCTTGATGCTTTGTTCCTGGCAAAGTTGTCTCCCAGTCCAGTTCCTTATTGTTGTCCGAGACATCCTGATGCCAATAGTTTTCATCTTCTATGAAACCGTCACATCCACTAAAGCGGATATAGATATCCCTCAGGTGCGTTGCTGCCACATTATATTTTACCCTGAGTTCCACATCAGCACCAGGGGTGCGCTTTATTACGGGACAATGCAATAGTGCTTCTTTCCATACTCCTTTACCTTCCCTGTATTCCAGTTTCAGGAAGTCAACAGGCGCTGGTTTGCTATTGTCGATCACAATTTTTACAGGAGGCAACGGGCTGCCAATGGGGTTATGTGCAGCATCGTAGAGGGCAAGTTTCAGCTCATATTTGCCATCCGGATACCTGTGACTACGCCAGTTTACCAGAGTATGGTACGGGAAGTAGTTATTCGGTGGTGTTAGTACCGGATAGAACCCACTGGTATCAGGCACCACATGGTGCGATGTACCGGCACTGATATCATAAACATGCCACGATTCAGTGAAATGTGTTACAGGTCCTCCTTCGTATGTGTAGAATACCTTGTAATAGGCTGCATGACCATAATCCGGGCATCCCACTATACGCAGTGTTTTGCAGAAAGGTGTTTCTGCCGGTTTCCTAAACACATAAGGAGGATACGGTGGATATGGCTTATGTATAATCAGGTTTTTCGGCCGGTTGACACGGGTAGCATATCCCACAGCGTCCTGATATGCAGGATCAAGAGGCATATCATTGATACCTACGATACCCGCATTGGTGCATGGCTTGTATCCAATGCCACAGGGCACACAAATAGCATTTGGCCATGCTTCTATCTGTACGTTGGTTGTGGGTTCACTCAGGTTCCAGTTCACATCAAAGAATCCCTCGTCATATATGGTCTCAAGATCACCGTCGGCATCAATATCCTGTTCCACTTTAATAACTATGTCCGGGATATCCAGGAAGAATTTCCACTCCGGCACGATCTCGGGCCAACAGTGCAACAACCTGGCCAGGGGTTTTACCATACGAATTTCCTTTATGGCTTCCTCTGCCTCTTCACCACCTGCCATTTCCATGAGTACCTTATCATCCGGAAGCTGGGGTGCAGCTATTGAATGGGGGAAAGCAGGCTGTTCTAGTATGGACATTTCCGGAGTATCCAGCGGATCAAAGAGTGCTTTTCTCTCAAACAGGTTCTGCCTGATTTCCTCGAATCTGGGCTTTGTGAACAATTCTCTCATTGCCAGGTTACTCTTTATGTTACTGTATCCAATTGTCGGCATTTCCATACCGGATTCTGCATATTCCATTGATTTCCCAAGCACCTTCTCATTAAACACAGGTGCAGGATCAGGAATAGGTCCTGGCCTTGGTTTCACTTTCATCTCAGGCAGGGGTTTTAGTTCAGGATAATATCTGATATCCGGTTTGACACCTAGATCCAGGGCATCAAGTATTGTCGGAGGTTTCAATATTTCCCACATACATCGGAAACGGCGTCTCCAGCGCAATACAGCGTCAATATCGAAATATGGTATTTTTAAGCAGAAATAACCACATTTATCCGTAGTGGTCTTACCGATCTCTTCCCTGCGGTGAGGCTTATACGGATATAGCCATCCCCACGGACCGGGATGTGGGTGCCACCAAAATAGGTTAAGGTCAACATCGAATATACGTACCGTGGCACCTGGAACAGGACATTTTTCACCGGTTTCAGGGTCCATTTTGAATACCATTCCACAAACTTTGTGCTTGAGATTCCACATGTTCACTATGCTGTCCACTGGCTTTATGGACAGATCTTCAGCCAATGACATATTTTCCCCGGGCAGAAATCTTGTTTTATCAATGGTAGCCGTAGGAGCCATTTCGGATTCCGCAATTCTGCGAATGTGGCTTGTATATTTGACTTCCTCAGGAACTATGACGATCTTCGCAGTCTCAGGCATGTTATCCGTATCCATTCCAAGATTTACTTCAAATTCGTCTTCATGGATCTTTGTCTCGGAAAGTACGCGCATACCTTCCTTTTCTTCTGTGTAGACCACAGCTTTTAAAGGTAACAATGACTTATTAATTCCTTTTACTCTTGCCTTTATTTTGTCACCTTTACTTTTACTAGTTTCTTTCTTTCCCATATTATCACTCTCCATTTTGAAGTAAAGAACACACATAAATCGAGATACCGGAAGTTGCACATGACCAGTGTAAACTCAGTAATATACATATTGCAACCCCATATAATCCCGATAGTCAGGTTCTTACCATTCACTAATCGATTAAACTTTCCAGTCTATAATACTATGTATGTCAACATTCTTATTTAAAGTATACGCTGCTAGTTTAACTGTATTATTATATTTTTGCTGGTTTACCGATCTGTTTACCAACCGCTTATATCTGATATGTACAAACTAACCGCAAGACTATAAATCCCAAAACTGATAAGTAACTAACTATGAAATCCATCATCTACCACCCCGATTGTCTCAAGCACAATACCGGCATCCATCCCGAAAACCCCGCGCGGCTTACCGCTATCATGAACCTGCTCAATAAACGCGGGTATTTTAGCAAACACTCTATCATCACACCCGGACCTGCCGCAATCCCGCTAATCCGGAGTATACATGACCGTGACCATGTTGAAAAAGTCGAAGCACACTGTCGTGCCGGAATGCCGCTTGACCCTGATACAATTGTTTGCAGTGATTCGTTCAAGGCAGCACTCCTAGCAGCAGGCGGCGCAGTAGATGCAGTGAAGGAATCAAAAAATACCGGCACGGCATTTGCACTTGTACGCCCGCCTGGACATCATGCAGAACCCGGTCATGCGATGGGATTTTGCCTGTTTAACAACGTTGCAATTGCGGCGCGATATGCGCAATCACACGGAATGCCGCGCGTTTTGATAATAGACTGGGATGTACATCACGGCAATGGCACACAACATGCATTCTATTCCGATCCTTCTGTATTATACTTCTCCACCCATCAATATCCATTATTTCCGGGAACCGGATGGCTGGATGAAATTGGAGATAAAGATGGTGCCGGGTACAACATCAATGTTCCCCTGCCCGCCGGAGCAAATGATGCCGATTACATTTATGTATTCAACAAATTGCTTGTGCCTGTTGCACTACAGTTCAAACCTGATATTATTCTTGTATCAGCCGGGCAGGATGGACACATAGATGATCCACTTGGCGGCATGGAATTGACATCGGCAGGCTTTGGAAAACTGGCATCAATTGTAAAAGGACTTGCTGATTCAACATGCAGGCGCACGGCGCTTGTACTGGAAGGTGGATATGATCAAGAAGCACTGGCCGGGTCGGTGTTTGAGATTATTAAAGGTTTTGATGGGAAACAAGAGGTTCTGCCCAAAGATGAAAGCGAGATATCCAAGACAATTGAAAAGCGGGTAGGGGAAATAATGGCGGTTCAGGAAAATTATTGGGACTTAAATATTTGATTAATTATTATACCCCGCAGCTCTGCTGCGGTTGGGACAAACCATGGTGTGGACTTTTTTAAGCGTGAGTATATATTAACATGTATGTTAGAGTTAAAACATGCAGGTCATTCTGTTTATAAAATTCGATATCATATGGTGTTTTGCATAAA
>JBQVMC010000020.1:0-21688 GCA_052361145.1 Methanosarcinaceae archaeon | reverse complement strand
CGTTGATCATTTTATTTTTGTAACTCAAAAAGAAAAAAAGGCAATTCCTGCTTTGCCAATGATAGCATTTTTTGCTATTCTTTGTTATGTTGTTGCTTTATTGATTTAGATTTAAGTTATTTAATTAAAATAAATGGTTAAAGAGAAAGAAAAAATACAAAAAGTTTTTATAAGAAGAGTTTTTATTTTTTTAAAATTTGTTTTAAGTGGAATTAAAATATTTTTTTCGAATTTATTTTGGAAAAATAAGACAGTTGTCAATTGTATTAGTTTAAGCTTATTTTTAAATTTATCTCTTTGGATTTATTTTTTTCAAAATAAAAAAACTGGAGATTATCCAATAATTTTACATTATAACATAATATCTGGAGTTGATTATCTTGGTGTTTATGAAAAAATTTATTTAATCCCTTTTGTTGGTTTGTTATTGATTTTGTTTAATTCTATTCTTGGATATTTTTTATATAATAAAGAAAAACTAGCTTCCTATTTTTTGGTTTTTAATACTTTCGTTATTCAAATTTTTCTTGTGGTTTCTGGTTATCTAATTATTAGTATTAATTCTTGATATTATTTTTTTAATTAATTACTCTTTTTTCGTTTTTCTTGTTCTGCTTGTTTCATTGAAAAGATAATATCTTCAATTCCTCCTTCTAAAATAGTTTCAATTTCGTGCCAGCTTTTTTTAATCCGATGATCAGTAATTCTGTCTTGAGGAAAATTGTAAGTTCTGATTTTTTCACTTCTATCTCCAGTTCCAATTTGACTTTTTCTTGCTCCAGATTCTTCTTTGGCCTTTTTTTCTTCTTCAATAGCAAGAAGTCTAGACCTCAAAATTTGCATTGCTTTATTTTTGTTTTTGAGTTGTGATTTTTCATCTTGACAGGAAACGGTTACTCCTGTTGGAATGTGAGTTATTCTAACAGCAGAATCTGTTGTATTGACGCTTTGTCCTCCTGGTCCAGAAGATCTAAAAATATCAATTCGTAAATCCTCGTTTTTTATTTTAAGGTCAGTTTCTTCTGCTTGAGGTAAGACGGCAACAGTTACTGTAGAAGTGTGAACTCTTCCTTGTTTTTCTGTTTCTGGAACTCGTTGTACTCGATGCACGCCACTTTCATATTTCATTTTTGAATAAACATCTTCTCCATTTATTTCAAAAATAATTTCCTTTAAGCCACCGATAGGTGTTCTGTTTGAGTTTAAAATAATTGTTTTCCAGTTATTATTTTCTGAAAATTTTGCATACATTCTAAAAAGTTCAGAAGCAAAAAGACCTGCTTCATCTCCTCCTGCACCTGCTCTAATTTCCATTAAAATATCTTTTTCGTCTCGATGGTCTTTGGGAGTTAAAAGTACTTCTATTGCTTCTTCTGTTACTTCTTGATTTTTTTCTAATTTTCTATTTTCTTCAAGAGCCATTATTGTTAGTTCTTGATCTTCATTTTCCTTTATTAGTTGTTCGTTTTCTTCTATAGCTTTTTTAGTTTTTAAAAAATGTTCATATTTGTTTATAATTTCGTTGAGTTTGCTTTGTTTTTTGTTTAAATCTTTAAATCTTTTTAAATTAGAAACAACATCTGCTTTGCTAAGTTCTTTTGAAATACTTTTATATTCTTTTTTGATTTCTTCTAATTTATTTTGCATATAATTTATTACTAGATAATTTTAATTTTATTTAATTTATAAATAGCCTCAATTTAGTTTAAATTATATTTTAAATAAAATATAATTTAAACTAAATTGAGGCTATAATTAGTAATCTTTATTATTGTTCTGTCGCTTTGTCCTCTATTTTACTTTTTGCTTGAATCTTCTTTTCTGATTTCTGAGCTCTTTTTTCAGATTTAGATCTTATCTCTGATTTTTTCCCTTTAATTATATTTCGGAATCTTTCAACTCTTCCTGTGGAATCTACAATTTTTTGTTTTCCAGTGTAAATAGGATGACAAGCGCCACAAACTTCAACATTTATCTCGTTTAAAGTAGATTTTGTTACAAACACATTTCCACAAACACATTTTACATTGCATTCATTATATTTTGGATGGATACCTTTTTTCATATTTGTTGTTGTAAAAATAAAATTTAAAAATCGTTATTACGGTTCATTTGTAGAAGCGTAAATAAATACTAACAGGTTTTTTTGGTTTTGGCAAATTTTTGTATCCTAAGTTCAAGAATTAATTGCAACACTCGTATATAATACAATTAGAAAACTAATTAAAAATATATATGAGAAAAAATAAGAAAAAGAATTCGCCTCTTACCTTGCGCGAACGCACTATTATTGAAGTTAGGTATCGTGATGGCAATAGCATTAGAAGTATTGCCAAAGAAGTGGATAAAAATCCAAGCACTGTTTCTCGAGAGATAGCTGGCAAACCGTCTACAGGCATTGGCAAATATATCGCTGATGTCTCGCACAGAGAAGCCTTGCAACGCATTGCGAAAAGAGGCAATAAATATAAATTAGATAAAAATGAAGCTTTAAAAGAATATGTGATTGGTAAAATGAAAATAGGATGGTCTCCTGAACAGATTAGCTTGAGACTGTCTATTGATTACAAAAAAGATAAACAGATGCGCTCTTCTTATGAAGCTATTTATCAATATGTTTATTCCCAGATACATCGTGGTGGAAATGGGACTGTTAAAAAGGGATGTGCAGATTTAAGAAAATATTTAGTAAGAAGACACAAACGAAGAGCTAAAAAAGGTTTTAGGAAAGCACAGAGAGTTGAGAGAAGAAATTCTTTGCCATCAATTGAAAGCAGACCTAAAATAGTTGAGAAAAGATTTCGTATTGGAGATTGGGAGGACGACTTGGTTGTATCTAAAAAATCCAAGGATTGTATTAAAAGTGTTAATGAACGAAAAAGCGGAATTGTTTTATTTGGGAAAACTCAGAATGGCACGGCAAAGATTTGTGATAAAGTATTATTTAATAAATTAAGCGTCATTCCATCAAAATATTTAAATACTCTAACTCGTGATAATGGCAGTGAAAACAAAGACTATGAGAATGTAGAAAAAGAATTAAATATTAAAGTATACTACGCGCATCCTTATCACTCTTGGGAGCGTGGGAGCAATGAAAATTGCAATGGACTATTAAGAAGACTCTTTCCAAAAGGAACCGACTGGAGTAAAGTAACAGATGAAGAGATTGCTAAAGCCGAACACTTAATCAACACACGCCCTCGCAAAAGACTTAAAGGTCAAACCCCCGCTGAAGTATTTTTCAAAGAGACGGGTGTTGCGTTATTTCCTTGAATGTACATCACCGCATTCTACTCCCGAATACAACATCGCAAAAGACATCTAACTTAGTGTAATAATTAAGTGCTTAATTACATTATATCAATAAAAAAATTACTCGGATATTAAGAAAAAATAGAAAGATAGTTTAAAATACGGAATATAATATTTGTCATCCTGAACTTGTTTCAGGATCTTTTAATTGTCGTCTCTAGCCTATCTTCAATTCCACAAGTCTGTGATTTATGGATTTTATTAGAGGTAATTGTTTGAAGATTCTGAACTAAATTCAGAATGACAAATGGATAAATGCGTAATGACGATTTAAGATTTAGGATAACAATTTGAAATTTAGAATCTATTTCTATATGCCTTTTATCTTCTTGCTACGACTAATCCCCAGACTTCATTCGCTCCTGCTTTTTTTAATTCTTTTGCACATTCTCCTAGTGTTGCCGAAGTTGTGCAAACATCATCAACTATAATTACATTTTTATTATCTATAATTTTTCTTATATTTTTATTATCTGAAACAAAAAATGCTCCCTCGATATTTTTCATTCTTTCTTTCATAGATTTAATTTTAGTTTGTGGTTTTGTATTTTTCTTTCGTAATAATAAATTATCACAAACATCGAACTTAAATCTTTCTGCAAGATATTCAGACAATAAAAAAGACTGATTAAAGCCACGCCAATTATATCTCCTTTTATGAAGTGGAACTGGAACAATTATTGTTTCTATTTTCTGATTTTTTTCATCATCAAAATAAATCTTTTCCTCTCCACTTTCTTGAGAAAAATTTCCTAAAACTAAATCTTGAAAATCTCCATATTCCTTTGTCTCTAAAATACTTTTTATTAATATTTCAGATAAAGGAAAGGAAATTTCTTGAATAAAATTAAATTTAAATCTATGAATTGCTCTTCTTACAATCTCATATTTATATTCCGTTGCAACCCAAAGTCCATCAAGAGAACTTTTTTTCTGACATCGATAGTGAATTTTTCCTCCTTCGCTAAATTGTTCACAAACAGGACAAACCTGATTTTCTCTTATTTCAATTTTACCAAAACATTTCGGACAAATCCATCTTTCTTTTGTCTCTAATTTTATAAACTCTCTTTGACAACCAAGACATTTAATAGGAAAAATAAAATCTAAAATAAAATTTTTAATTTTTTTTAATTTTTCCATATATATTTTAAAAAAAGGAAGGACTTTTATAAGTCCTGTTTAATTTTAAGTTTATAATCTTCTATTTGCCATTGACTCCATTTTATATTCTCTTCTCTCTTTTTTTTAAAAGAAATCCAAAAATAATCTATATAAGGAATTATCCTTAACATTGAAATCACCTATTCTAAATATACAATAAAAAAACAAGCTAAGCAATGATACTAGAACTTGTTTTTTATAAATATTATTTTTTAATTTCTTCTATTTGTTTTTCTGTAAAATAATTTTATCTTTTTCAACAACCAATTTTACTTCATCACCTTCTTTTATTCTTTCTCCAATAATTTCTTCCGAAACTAAATCCTCAACAATTTCTTGTAAATTTCTTCGAACCAAGCGAGCTCCTTCGTTGGGATTAAAGCTCTTTTTCGTAATATAATCAAGTGCTAACTTGTCTAATTCTATTTTAATATTATTATTTTTTAATAATCTATTTTTAAAATCAATAAATTGCATTTTAATAATTGCTTTAATATCAGAAGAATCAAGAGGATTAAATACTAAAATTCTATCAATACGATTAACAAATTCTGGACTAAATTCATCTTTAAATTCTTTAATTACAGAATCTTTCGTTTCTATATAACGTTCTCTGATTTCACTATTTTTTTGATTTTCATTTGTTTTATTTTCTTCTGTAAAACCTAATTTTGCTTCATCTGTGAGTTGTTCTGTTCCAATGTTCGAAGTCATTATAATCGTCGTATTTTTAAAATCTATTTTTCGTCCTGAAGCATCTGTCAATTCTCCGTCCTCAAAAATTTGAAGCATTAAATTAAAAACCTCTGAATTAGCCTTTTCAATTTCATCAAAAAGAATAACAGAATAAGGATGAAGCCTAACTTGTTCTGTTAATTTCCCACCCTCTTCATAGCCAACATAACCAGCAGGAGCTCCAACAAGACGAGAAATATTATGCTTTTCCATAAATTCACTCATATCAATTTTAATCAAAGCATCCTTTCTTTCATACATTATCTCTGCTAAAGTTTTTGCCAGTTGAGTTTTACCAACTCCCGTAGGACCTAAAAATAAAAATACTCCCAATGGTCTCTCTATATCAGAAATACCCGCTCGAGCACGGCGAATTGATTTTGCAATAAACTCAATAGACTCTTTTTGCCCAATTATTTTTTTCTCAATATTCTTCTCTAAATTTTGTAATTTTTTTCTTTCACTAGAAACCATTTTCTTTACTGGAATACCAGTCATTTGAGTTATAATCTCTGCAACATCGTCAAAACAAACAGCATCTTTAATCATTACTTTGCTTTCCTTTTTTTGAATATTAACAATTTTTTCAATCTCTTCTTCTATTTTATCTTCTTCTTCTTTAATAACTAAAGCATCGTCATATTTCTCAACTTCAATTGCCTTCTCTTTTTTAATTTGCAATCCTCTCTTCTTTTCTTCTAACTTTTTTATTTCTTTGAAATAATGATTATCTGGATATCTACTTCTCACGTAAGAAGCAGCTCCATCAATAATATCAAGTGCTTTATCTGGAAGAAACCGATCATTTACAAATCTAGAACTTAAATCAACCGCTGCCTCAAGAGCATCGTCATTAATTTTTAAATTATGATGATTTTCATAAGCACCTCTCAACCCAAAAAGCATTTTTTTTGTATCTTGAATACTAGATTCTTCAACAACTACCATTTGAAATCTTCTATCTAAAGCACTATCCTTTTTAAATTGTTTTCTATATTCATCTAAAGTTGTCGCTCCAATACAAGAAAGTTCTCCCTTGGAAAGAGCAGGCTTAAGAATATTAGCTGCATCTAAACCGCCAGAGCTACTTGTTCCCCCTGCTCCAATTATTGTGTGAATTTCGTCTATAAATAAAATAATATTTGGATCGTTCTGAACTTCACTAATAACATCTTTTAACCTTGACTCAAATTCTCCTCGGAAAACTGCCCCTGCAATAAGTAATCCCATATCTAAAGAATAAATTCTTTTTTCGAGCAAACTAGCAGGAACATCTCCTTTAGAAATTCTTTGAACAAGTCCATTCACAATTGCTGTTTTCCCTACTCCTGGTTCACCTACTAAAATAGGATTATTTTTAGTTTTTCTGTTAAGAATATTTATTACCTTATCGATTTCTTCTTCTCTCCCAATAATTAAATCAACCTTACCTTCTTCAAATTCTTCCACTAAATCAATACAGAAAAAATCCAAAACAGACCGATTTGCATTCATCGGCATTGGAAGAGATGGCATTTCCATTGCAATTCCATTATTCTGCATATCCCCCATTTGGCCTTGATTAGAGGGATTAAACTTTTGAGTTTTTGAACTTATCTCAAAAAAATCAACAAGATTAGAAAATCTAGCCGAACTATTTAAAATTGTTTTTAATTGCTCTTTTAATTTATCAGAATCAATTTTCAAAAAAGCAAATATTTTTTCAACTTTTTTATTTTTATTCAACAAAATAGCATAAAACAAATGTTCTGTTCCAATATAAGAATGCTTATATTTTCCAGCAATTAAAACAGATTTTTTAAAGACATCTTTTGCTTCTTCAGACAATGAGGCTTTCCATTCTTTCGTCTTCGGCAAATCTTCAATAGTCTTTTGTAAATTTTTCAAATTAAGCTTATCCTTTCCCGCAATATTTGAAGCAATGCTACCCTTTTGAATTAAAATACTTAATATTAAATGTTCAATCCCAATTGACTGATGACTAAATTTTTGTGAAATTTTTTCTGAATTCTTAACAACACTTTTTAAATGAGTTGTAAATTTATTTTGAATTTTCTGAGGAAACATATTCATTTTATATAATTAACTAATTATTTTTAACTACTCTATTATACTTAATTAACCAAAAAACACAAGTGCTTATACTAGACCCTGAACTCAAAAAATTAAAGCTTTTTTAATTTAGTAATAATAGCCTCATTTAGAGATTAAACAGTTTAAATATTTTTAGAATTTAAAGATTACAATTAAAATTCTAAATCTATGGAAAAATCATCAATTATAAATATCTATTATTATTCTGAATTACAAGTCATTACTCTTAATCTCAAATTATTATCTCATATTTACAAATTATCATTCTGAACTTACAAATTGTCGTCCTGAACTTGTTTCAGAATCTTTAAATTATTACCTCTAATAAAAACTATAAATCAAGGATTTATTGAATTGAATGCAACTTAGACATAACACTTAAAGGATCCTGAAATAAATTCAGGACGACAGATGCTTCGCGTCTTATTGACAGAATCTAGTGTTTTCCTCTAGTGATGTCGATTTGAATTTAAAGACTAATACAAAAAACTAGCAAGAATGAATATTTTTTGCTAAAATATAAATATGGAAAAGAAAAATGAAGCTCTTAAATTTGCAATGAAACTTATTAGCCTGAGAAGAAGGTCATTTTTTGAGATAAGAAAAAGATTAGAAAAGAAAAGTTATGAAGAAATAATTATTAAAGAAGTTTTAAAAGAATTAAAAAATTACAGATATCTTGATGATAAACAATTCGCAGAAAGCTATATTAATGACAGAATAAATTTTAGACCTTGTGGCAATTTTCTAATTAGAAAAGAATTAAAAGAAAAGGGAATTGAAGAAAATATTATCAATGAAAAAATGGAAGAATTATTAAGTGAAGAAGAAGAAATTGAATCAGCAAAAAAATTAGTAAAGAAAAAATTAAAAATTATAAACGACAAAACAGATGAGATTAAAGTTAATCAAAAATTAAAATTATTCCTACAATCAAAAGGATATTCTTTTGATATTATTAATCAAGCCGTTAAAATTAATAAAGAATATGAAGAATAAAAAAAATAAAAATATAATAGTCTTAATAGTTTTGATTTTAACAGTTTTAATTTCAACTATAATTTTAGCTTATTTTTATTATCAAAAATATTCAAACAGAATCCTTCCAAATATTTTTATAAATGAAGAAAATTATTCCAACTTAACAGAAAAAGAAGCTTTGAATAAACTTGAAAATAATCTAAAAGATTTTAGAGAAAACGGAATTGTTTTTTCCCATAAAGATATTATCTATGAAGCTGAGCTTTCTGAACTAGGAATAGAAATAAATACAAAAAAAATAATTTCTGAAGCTTTTTTATACGGACATCAAGACGACTTTCTTATAAATCTAAAAGATTATTTTAAGCTTAAAAATAATAAAATTAACTTCCAAATTTCTCCTCAAATAAACAAACAAAAATTAAAAATGTATCTCTTGGAAAATATTTCCCAGATAGAAACACCACCAGAAAATTTTCAATATAAATATAAAGAGAATGAATTTATTCCAATTCCTGCTAAATCAGGAATGATTATAAATCAAAATAATTTAACAAAAGAAATTTTTAAAAATATAATAAATTATCAAAATAAAACAATAGAGATAAACCTTATTCAAAAAAATCCTGAAGTAACAGAAGACAAAAATAAAAAAGCTCTTTTTACTGCTCAAAACTTATTAACAAAAAAGATAATTCTTACATCTAACGATGATGATTGGGAAATTCAAAAAGAAGACTTTGCTTCTTGGATTAAATTTCAAACCATAAAAAACAAAGAAGAAGAAACAATTTTAGGACTAAATGCAGATAAAGAAAAAATTAAAAGCTACCTTCTAACTCTCGTTCCTCAAATAAATAGAGAACCAATCAATGCTCAACTTGAAGCTGAAAACGGAAAAGTAAATTTATTTTTTTTAAGCAAAGAAGGAATTGCTCTACAAATAGAAGAAAATATTAATAAGATAGAAAACATTATTTTTCAAGAAAAAAATTATTACGAAAAAGAAACACAGGAAGAAATTTTAATTGAAATGATTACCAAAAAAGTACAACCAGAAATAACAACAAAAAATATTGATAATATGGGAATTACTTCTCTTCTTGCGACTGGAGAATCAAATTTTTATGGCTCTCCTAGAAACAGAAGACATAATATTACTGTTGGAGCAGGAAAATTTCAAGGAATTTTGATTGGACCAGAAGATAAATTTTCTTTTAACAAAGTTTTAGGAAATGTCGGACCGCGAGAAGGTTATCTTCCAGAACTTGTTATTAAAAAAGGAGAAACAGTTCCTGAATATGGAGGTGGTTTGTGTCAAGTTTCCACAACGGCATTTCGAGCAGCTGTCTTGGCAGGACTTGAAATTACCGAAAGAAAAAACCATGCTTATGCAGTTCAATATTACAATCCTCAAGGAACAGACGCTACCATCTACCCTCCTCATCCAGACCTTCAATTTACAAATAATACTCCCGCCTATATTTTAATTCAAACAAGAATTATTGGAAATAAATTATTTTTCGATTTTTATGGTTTAGACGATGGCAGGATTGTTAAAACAAAAGGACCTGTAACTTATGATAGAAAATCAGATGGTTCAATGAAATCTGTTTGGACTCAACAAGTTTATGATGAAAATGAAGAATTATTATTTGAAAAAAAATTCTATAGTATTTATAAATCACCAAACCTCTATCCTCACAAAAGCCCCTTAGAATAAAATTATATCAAAAAATTAAAATAAGAAAAGTATGAAAAGAAAAATAATCCTAGCTTCAGGATCAGAAAGCAGAAAAGAATTATTAAAATCAATTGGCTTTAATTTTTTAATTGAAAAAAGCAACTATAAAGAAGATATGACTGAAAAATTACCAGCTTACAAACTTGTGCAAAAACTTGCTCTTGGAAAAGCTCAAGATGTTGCTCAAAAACATAGAAATGCAATTATAATCGGTGCAGATTCTTTTGGAGTTATTAATGGAAATTTTATTGGAAAAGCAAAAACACCGAAAGAGGCAGAGAAAATTTTAAAATCAATAAGCGGCAAAAAACATAAATTAATAACTGGAATTGCTATTATTGACACTAAAACAAATAAAATAATTTCTGATTATGATATATCTGAGGTATGGATTAAAAAACTTACTAACCAAGAAATAAAAAATTATATTGCTAGCGAAGAACCACTTTTTAAAGCTCCTGCTTACACAATAGCAAAACTAGGATCCGTTTTTATTGAAAAAATAAATGGAAATCATACAAACATTATTGGATTACCAATTCAAAAAATATACAAACATCTTTTAGAATTTAATGTTAATCTTCTAGAAAAACAATATTATAATAATTGCTCTTGATATTTTTTTCATTATCATATATACTTTTATAGTAGAAAAGTTAGGAATTACAAAGTTGAAATATTATTATTGTACCCGTAGCTCAACTGGATAGAGCGTCTGGCTTCGGACCAGAAGGTTGTGGGTTCGATTCCTGCCGGGTACACAGAACTGATTCTGAAAACAAGCAATAAATCTACCAACTTAATAATACTTGAACACGGGTCGTTAGCTCAATTGGTAGAGCAGTTGCCTCTTAAGCAATTGGTTAGAGGTTCAAGTCCTCTACGACCCACATAAATATTATTGTCCTAGATTTTTTTATTATCGTCATAAACTTTGTCGATAATATCATCCCGAGCTTGTCAAAGGATTTATTTGGACTTATAATATTTTTATATGGTGGCTATGGTGTAATGGTAACACTAGAGGTTGTGGTCCTCTCGTCTCGGGTTCGATTCCCGATAGTCACCCCAATCGGAAAGAGCAGGCGCGAAAGCACTGCTTTTTGTTTTGGTTAACCCGAAATCCGTCGGTTCTAACCCTACAATTTCATTCTCTTCTATTTTACTGAGGTTGGAAATGGGAATTAACCATTCTATAGGTTCTATCTGCAATTCACCGCCCTTAAGCGTGTAAATTTGCCCCAAGGCTGATAGAATTTCTCTTTTAGCTTGTAAGTCCCCATTAATAAATCTTTCTCTGGCATAAGTGGCGAAGTTGAATGCTTTTTCCACCAAATCAACCCAGTTTTGTCCTCTGTCCTGACTTTGATCTAATTTCGCCCTTATCTTAATAATTTGATTTTGCAGTTCTTTTCTTTCCTTTACAAATTCATCATCATCAATAAGATCTCTTAATCTCAATTTGGTAAGATTGTCTAATTGATTTTGCAGTCCTAAATACTTTTTGTTTAGCATTTCATATCCTTTATTGCGGACTTCTATTTCTTTTTCATTGTCCCCTTTGATTACATTCAATGCCCATTCCTTAAATTCTTCCGGGATTGTATATTTTTCAATTTCGTTGACGATCTGCTTTTCTAAATTATCCAAATTTATTGTCGGTTCAGCGCATTTAATTTCTCTTTTTCTTCTTGTACAGCGATAATAAGTATAAGTCGCATATTCCTTTTTACTTTTAATAAATTTTCTCTTTTCTTCTGCTGTTACTAAACAACCGCAATTACCACATCTGATAATTCCCGTAAACGCGAATGTGTGGGTCTTGGCTTTCGGTTTATCTTTCTTTCCTAATAATTCCTGCACTCTTTCAAATTCGTCAATAGTGATCATTGGCTCATGTTTGCCTTTATGTATTCTACCATTATATTTAAAATATCCATAATAAAAAGGATCATTAAAAATTCTGTAAATTTCACTCGCGGACAATTGTTTGTTCCCAGCTCGTTTTGTTTTTCTTGTTAGATAACCCCAATCATTATTTGCCATATTTAATATCTTCGGCGTTTGATAATTACCGGTCAGCATTAAGTCCCACATTTTTCTGATTAAATTAAATCTTTCCGTATCTTTTATAATGGTTTTATTGATTACATCGTTCATATATCCTTGTGGGGCTTTGCTTGGCAACCATCCTCTCTGGACTTTGCCCTCAAGCCCTCTTTTTGTATTTTTTCTTAGATCCAAAATAAACTGATTTGCCATTCCGCTTTCCACACTGAACATCAAAACATTGTCCTCTGGAAGATATTGCTTATCAATGGTCTGTATTGCTTTGATAGTTCCCTGTTGCAACAACCAATTTATTTTACCGCTATCAACTGGATTTCTGGACAAGCGATTTATCTGCCAGCATAATATTCCATTGGCTTTTCCTCTTTCAATTTTTTTCAACATATCCTCAAAAATAGGTCTGGCGTTTGGTTGCTTTGCCGATTTGGATTCAATAAGAGTTTCTACGATATCCAAATCTAAATCGTTTGCCAATTCTTTCAAACGATTTGTTTGATCATCAATAGATTGCACTTGTCTATCTTCGCTCTCCGATGATTTTCTGGCATAGAGAAAATATTTTATGTATTCCAATTGAACCTAAATATAATTGATTATTCAAAACAACACTTGCAAAAGCCACTAAACCATTATTGGCTTTGATCGGCACAATTTGTATTTCTGTTATTTTCATAACTTTCCTTTTTATAATTTTGCGAATTATTTCTTAATATCTATTTTAAAAAGCAAATTAAAGAATCCAAGCAAGTTATGTTTTGCTTCAAAATCTATATCTTTAGTTAAATTTTGATTTTTAAACTTACTCATTTTAAACAAAATAAAATAGCCTTTAAATGAATTACCCCGCAGCAAACTGACGGGGAATTACTTCAATTAAAATTTTATCAGAACCAAAACTATGTCAAGTATTTCTACATATTACCTTGACAAGTATACTTTACAATGATAAAATGAAAATGAGCTAATTTGTAAATAAAGATATGACTAAAAAATTATTTCAAACAATAAAAAAACTTCGTTTGCAAAATGATTTTTCGCAGGAGTTTATAGCGCAGAAATTAAAGATGTCCAGACCAACCTACATGCAGATAGAAAAAAGCGAGCGGGAATTGACGATTTCAGAAGCGCAGAAATTGGCGTCTATTTTTAGTATGTCATTAAAAGATTTATTAAACGGCAATAAAAGGGAAATGAAGGTTGAGTTTGAAAAAGAGAAAAAAGTTAAAAAAACAGCTGAACCGGAAATGAGAATTATTATGCCGCGGGCGAATGTGAAAAAATTTAAAGAGGTTCTGCTTTATATTTTAGAAAAGGTTGGCGCTCGTCCCAATATCGGCGAGACTGCGATTTGTAAATTGCTTTATTTTATTGATTTTGATTATTATGAAAAATACGAAGAGCAGTTGATTGGCGCTAAATATATTAAAAATCATTTTGGTCCGACCCCGGTTGAATTTAAAAAAATAATCGAACAGATGATTGCGAACGGCAAAATTGAAAAAGTGAAAAGCAAATATTTTCAGTATGAACAAAAAAAGTATTTGCCACGCTCTTTGCCTGATTTAAAAGTTTTGTCAGCGCAAGAAATTCAACATATTGACAAAGTGCTAAATCGTCTGGCATGGAAAAATACCAAGGAATTAAGCGAATATTCACATTCAGACACTTCGTGGAGAGTTCATCGGGCAGGTGAAGAAATTAGCTATGAAACTGTTTTTTATCGCGACGATGATCATTCGGTAAGAAATTATGAAGATGAACTTTAGAAACATCCAAGAATTTCAGAAAGACTTTAAAAAATTATCCAAAAAATTTAAAACCCTGGATAAGGATCTGATTGAGTTTAAAAAAGTTTTAAGCGTATCGCCTTTGGGAATCGGCAAGCATTTTGATATTATCACTAAATCTGATTTTATCTATATTATCAAAGCTAGATTTTTTTGCAGAAGTTTAAAGAAAAAAGATTTGATAATTGTTTACGCTTACCTCGAAAAACATCAAACAATAGAAATGATAGATATTGAATTTATAGAGATTTATTTTAAAGGCAATAAAGAAAATGAAAATAAGCAAAGAATAAGGAATTATTTAAAAAATTATAATTAAAAGCGAGAGAAATTGTAAAAAATATGGAACAGGAAAACATTGAAAATCAAGCGATGAAATTCGCGATGAAACTTTTAAGTATTAGAAAGCGATCGATTTTTGAAATTACAACCAGATTAAAGAAAAAAGAATTTGCGGAAGATATTATCAATCTGGTTTTAAAAAATTTAAACGAATATAAATATCTAAACGATGAAGAATTTGCGGAAGCGTATATAAACGACCGCATAAATTTTAACCCGCGTGGAAATTTTTTAATTAAAAAGGAATTGCGAGAAAAAGGAATTGCGGAAGATATTATCGCTGAAAAAATAGAGAAATTACTACCACTGGAAAAAGAAATGGCAATGGCAAAAGAAGCGACTGAAAAAAAATTAAAGTATTTGAATAAAGACATAGATAAAAATAAAATTTATCAAAAACTCGGCGCGCATCTGCAATCCAAAGGATATTCCTCAGACATCATTAGAGATATTTTGGAAAATATGTTATTTAAAAAATAAAAATGCCAAACAAAGCAATAAAAATAACAACGCTTTTTTTAATGGCGATTGTAATAATAATTATCGCTATTGCGACTTATTTTAATGTCGCTTACGCTAAAAAAATATTTCCTAATATCGCCATAAACGGGAAAGATTATTCGGGACTGACGAAAAAACAAGCGTTTGAAAAATTAGAAAGTGAAATTGAAAACAGTTATAAAAGCGGTTTTTCTTTTGTTTATCAAGCTAAAATTTATCAAGCTAAAATCTCAGAAACGGGAGTAAAGATAAATATAAATGAAATTATTAACAACGCTTTCGCTTTTGGACATAGAAAAAATAGTTTGCAAAATATAAAAGAGCAACTGGAACTTATTAATCAAAAAAGGGATATTGAAATCGAATTTGAAATTAATGAGCTGCTTCTGGAAAATTATATAGCGAATAAACTATCCAAAATTGAAACACCGCCAAAAAATTTCGGGTATTTTTACGACGACGAAAAATTTATTCCGACAAGAGCAAGATCGGGAATGCTTATTGATAGAAAAAAAACAAAAAAGGATATTTCTAAAAATTTATCCGGATTAGAAAATAAAATCATAGAATTAGAATTAAAGAAAAAATATCCTGAGATAAAAAAAGATTTAAATAATTTAGCACTCACAGAAGCGCAAAATTTGTTGAATAAAAAAATTATTCTTAGATATAATTCCATTGAATGGGAAGTTCAAAAAGAAAATCTTGCTTTGTGGATTAGCTTTGGAGCTAAAACTGATTTCACAAATAATGATAAATTTATAGATAATAATAAAATTCTTGGCGTAACGGCGAATAAAGAAAAGATAGAAAAATATTTAGTTTCGTTTATTCCGCAAATAAATATAGAACCAGTCAATGCCCAACTTACTTTTAATAAATGGGGAAAAGCCGATGTATTTTTTCTTAGTCAAGAAGGAATTGCTTTGCAAGTTGAAGAAAGCGCAGATGAGATTTGCCGAGATATTTTTAGGAAAGAATATTATAAAGATAACTCCGCAACAAATATTACAATCCAGCTTGTTATTAAAAAAGTTCAACCGAAAATTACAACTGAGAGCATAGATAATATGGGCATCACCGCGCTTCTCGCGACTGGCGAATCAAATTTTTACGGTTCGCCAAAAAACAGAAAGCATAACATTACAGTTGGCGCGAGCAAATTTCACGGCGTGATCATTGAACCGGAAAATGAATTTTCATTCAATACTATTTTAGGAAAAGTTGGCGCGAAACAGGGCTATCTTCCGGAACTTGTCATCAAAAAGGATAAAACCGTTCCTGAATACGGCGGAGGTCTGTGCCAAGTTTCCACAACCGCTTTTCGCGGCGCGGTCAAAGCGGGATTTGAAATTACGGAAAGAGAAAGCCACGCCTATCCCGTGCAATATTATCATCCGCAAGGAACAGACGCAACAATTTATCCCCCGCGTCCTGATTTGAAATTTAGAAATAATACACCCGCTCATGTTTTAATTCAAACAAGAATTGAAGGCAATAAATTATATTTTGATTTCTACGGATCAGACGACAAACGCAAAGTTGTTTTGAAAGAACCTTATATTTACAGTCGAAAAGCAAATGGCGCGATGAAAACCAGCTGGACGCAAGAGGTTTATGACAAAGACGGGGAGTTGAAATTTAAAAAAGTTTTCTACAGCAATTACAGATCGCCAGCGCTTTATCCACACTAAAAAATTAAGTTCCGTTGCGTTTCTCGCTTCGTTGCAATCTAACACTTCATATATGCGTTATTTCAAAAACAATTTTTTAAAGCGTCCCAAACCTATTACTTGGAAAAAGGTTTTTAGATTTTGGCGAGAAAATGAAGCTAATCAGCCAAGTTGGATTAAGACTTATCAAGAAAAAGGATTTGATTCGTGGGACAACTGGAGAAACACTCACGCTGAACGGCTAAAATGCAAAGAATTAAAATGGGATTTTTATGAAATAATTAATCCGCTGAAAAATATTCCTCATTTTTATGGAGGGTCGTTTAGAACTTGGATAAAATATTACTACAACGGAAAAGAGACTTGCCAGTTTTCAGAACTTGCCAATCTGGAAAAAATTAAAAGCAATGAAAGAATTAATTCGCTAATAAATAATTTTCCAAAAGAAACGATAATAATAGGATTAGCTTTAAAAAATAAAATTATTATTATAGAAGGAATGCACCGCTGTTGTGCTGTTGCTTTGATTAGCAGAAGTAAAAAGAAATTTCAAGGAGAAATTAAAATCGCTCTGGCGGAATACCCTGAAAAAAATATTCCTACCATTGGAAAAGCTAACTAACTTATAAAAGATAACTGTTCTTGCCATATTTCAATTTCTAATTTATACTGACATAGTAAAAGAATATCAAGCTTGTGATCTTTTTCAGAATATCATTGGTTATGAGTTGTCAGTTATTTGTTAACATAGCGGGGTAGAGCAGTGGCAGCTCGCGAGGCCCATAACCTCGAGGACGCAGGTTCGAATCCTGCCCCCGCAACAAAACAACTTATAACTAAATAACGCATAACTAATAACATTCTCAGGCTTTGTTATCAGTTATAGGTTATTAATCATAGGTTAATCTGTCAGGGTAGCTCAGTTGGTTAGAGCGCGGGACTCATAAGCCCGAGGTCGCGGGTTCGACCCCCGCCCCTGATACAAGGCAAGGTGACACATAATTCGCAACAATTAAGATGAAAATTAATTATAATAAAATCGCTGATCTTCTTTTTGAAATTGGAACTTTGCGGAATATGAAAAGAATGCATTGCCAGACATTACCGCAGGCGGATGATACCATCGCTTCGCATTCATTTGAAGTTGCGATTATTGGAATGATTTTGGCAAAGATGGAAAATGTTGATGAAAATAAAGTTTTGAAAATGTGCTTATTTCACGATGTTGCCGAAACAAGAACCAGAGACGCAAACTTTATTCATTCGCATTATATTAAAGGCTAATGAGAAAAAAGCTATAAAAGATCAGTATTTTGAAACACCGCTTGAGAAAGAAATTATTGAAATTTTAAATGAATATAACGAAAGAAAATCTAAGGAATCAATAGTTGCCAAAGACGCTGATTTGATCAACCAGACTATTTTACAATGCAATTATCTAAAAAGTTCAAAAAAAGATTTAGCTAAATGGAATAGGCACAGCGCTAAAGGGCTAAAAACCAAATCGGCAAAAGAGCTGGTAAAAACGATCGCAACAAGAAGTCCGTTTGAGTGGTTTTATAATTTTCCAGACGCAACAAATTAAGTTAATCTGGGGGCGTAGCTCAGTTGGTTAGAGCATCTGCTTGTCACGCAGAAGGTCGCGCGTTCGAGTCGCGTCGTCCCCGCCAATCGCAAATAAAAAAATATGCAAATAAAAAAATACTTTGGCTTAACAGCAATAGTTTTTTTATTGGAATTGCTAATAATTATTTTAATGGCAATTGATATACTTCCTTTAGAAATGAGGTATTTTTTGTTTTCTTTCCTAATTCTTTCTTTCCTAATTCTCAATTTTACTGAAGCGTTAATTCTATTTGTTATTTCCATACCGCTTTTTACCGCCTTGCCAATTAGCGGCGTTTCCGATTCATTTAGTTCTTGGCGAGTTTTAATTATCGTTTTAGCTTTGCGTTTATTATTTAAAGAAAAAAAATTAATAAAGCAAACCTTAAAAGAGAAAAAAATTACATTCGAAAAACTTTCCTTTTACAGATTATCATTCTTTTTTCTTATTTTTATTTTTATTAACTTCGCGTCTTTGTTAGTTGCTAAAAATATTGGCATAGGAATTAAAGAAATTATTTTTCTATTGAATATCGCTCTTCTTTTTCCCATAATTATTGCTACAATTAAAAACGAAAAGCAACTGCTTAAAATTATCAAAGCAGTTTTTTTTGCTGGCGTTGTTACAGTTTTAATTGGTTTTATGCAATTGCTTGCCACTTTTCTTGTTCCTCTGCATATCTTTTGGCACTTTTGGGATCAGAAAATAATTAGTATTTTTTATGGTCAAAATTTAAGCGCATTGCTCTCTTATAGCAATACTTGGTTCTCCTACTACGACAATCTGCCAGCAACTTTACGAATGTTTTCAGTAATGCCAGATTCACATTCCTTCGCGCTTTTCGTTTTAGCCATTATGCCATTCACTTTATTTTTGATAATTTTTTACTCCTCTCAAAAATTATTTCCAAAATGTCCACTGCCAAAAATACTAATATTGTTTTTAACGCTTTTCTTTTTGGCGATTATTTTTTCGGGTTCAAGAGGCATTTGGCTAAGTTCTCTTTCCGGATTGACTGCTGGAATTTATTTATTAAATCCCTATAAATTTCAGGCGTTAAAACCTCATCTCCAAAAAATAAAATTAAGCGCTTCCACGCAACGCAATGGCAAACTAATTCTTTTTTCCGTATTTATCTTTTTTTTGGTTATTCCCTTTTCAAGTTTTGTTCTTAAACAAAATCAGTATACTCAAATTTCTTGGGGCGAAGCTGGAATAAACCAACCGAATGATTCGGCATTTTTTGAAAGAGCATTTTCAATTTATGATTTTTCAGAAATTTCTAACAAGGGACGAATAGAAATTTGGACAGCGACTATTAGTTCAATTTCCGCGCATCCGTTTTTAGGAGTGGGAATAGGAAATTTTCCCTTGATTTTAGAACAGGATCATAGCGCTTCAAGAATGGGATCGTCAGCGCATAATCTTTATTTGGAAATTGTCGCAGAAATTGGTTTGTTCGGATTAATAATATTTTTGTTTATTTTAAAAGAAATTCTTCAAAAATCTTACTGGCTTTTTAGAAATTTAAAAAAACAACCGGCAAAAGTTTTTGCGGGAAGTTTTTTTGTTTATGCTATTTGGATATTTGGCTATGGATTATTTGATATAGTGCTTTTCAATGATAAAGTCTTGCTATTAACGGTTATTTCCGTAGGAGTCCTTTATTCTTTGGAAAAAACAGAGGATAAATAATTTGCTATTTTATCAAATAATTTAGTATTGACTAACTACAAAAATCGTATTATACTGTTTGTAGTTTAGGAAAATGCAAATTTAATCCCTAACAATAAACATATCGCAAAAACAAAACATTTTAGAATTAACGAACAAATTAAATCATCTAAAATAGCGGTTATTGAAGAAAGCGGGCAACTTAAACTTATGAAACTTGACGATGCTTTAAGTTTAGCGCGCGAAAAAGATTTTGATTTGGTTGAGGTTTCACCTAATGTTATTCCGCCTGTTTGTAAAATTATGGATTACGGCAAGTATTTATACAAACTTACCAAGCAAAAAAGACAACACGGCGCAAAACAAAAAAAGGTGGAAATAAAAGGAATTCGATTAAGCGTCAGGACAGAAAAGCATGATCTTGAGTTTAAAGCGAAAAATGCGGTAAAGTTTATGAAAAAAGGAAACAGAGTTAAGATAGATATGATTTTAAAAGGAAGGGAAAAGGCAAACAAAGATTTCGCTGATGAAAAATTTGATAACTTTTTGCAAATAATTTCCGACTTGTCAAAAGCAGATTTGGCGACAGAAGAACGAGAAATAATAAAAGAGCAGAGTCAGAAAAAAAAATCGCAGGGACTGAGTGTTATTATAGAATATAAGAAGAATTGATCACCAAAAATAATTTTAGATAAATCCCTTCTTAAAAGTTTCAAAAGTTCCTAACCCAATTTGTCATTTCGGAATGGAACGGAGCGAAGCGCATATGTAAAAATGAAAATTAAGAAAATAACCTATAAATATAATGAAAATTAAAACTAAAAAAGCGATTTCAAAAAGATTTAAGATCACCAAAAAAGGAAAAATTATCGCCAGAACTGCTAATCAAGATCATTTTAATTCACGCGAGTCAGGCAACAAAACCAGACAAAAAAGACAAGATAAAAAAATAACGACGGGGGTTAAAAAAGCGATTAGGAGACAGTTAGTGAAATAAATATAACAAATATAATTTATGACCAGAATTAAAAGGGGCGTAATGGCCAACAAAAGAAGAAAGAAAGTTATTAAAAAGGCAAAAGGATTTTTAGGCGCGAGAAGCAAAAAATATAAAGCCGCTAAAGAAGCGCTGATGAAAGCTGGTGCTCAAGCTTATCGCGACCGCAGGACGAAAAAAAGAGTGCTGCGTCGTTTGTGGCAAACACGATTGAATGCGGGAGTCAGAAAATACGGTTTGAGCTATAGCAAATTTATTAACGCGCTTAAACTTGCCAAAATTGAAATTGACCGAAAAGTTTTGTCTGATCTGGCAATGAACGATCCAAAAGTTTTTAAGAGTATTGTTGAGAAAGCAAAGGCAGCTATTAAGTAAATATTCTACCTGACTTTAGCCGCTTGAACAAAAAACACCTTAAATACAAAGGTGTTTTTTAATTTAAAAAAGAAAGAAGATGCTCATAACCTCACACTTCATTAATTCTATTGATATATTCCGCAAGAGTTTTAATTTCATCCTCAGAAAAAATCACATTGCCATAAGTAACATAACTTCTAATTTCATTTATGGAAAGAAGTTTAACAAATTGAAATTCCTCAAAAGGTTTATGATTCATAAACAAAAGAATATTTCTAGGTGAAATTTTTTATCTTCCCCCTCTCTACCGAAATAATCTATCTTATTTTTCTGAATAGCTTGATTTAATATAATAAACATCGCAAAGTTTGAGCGTCTAATTTGTTTGACTGGAGAAAAGAAATTTTGATTTTCCATTGAATCTTTACTCCAATTTTTTGTCTCTATAAGAAAAATTCCTGTCTGACCTAAAACTATATGGTCCATCTGGATAGAATAAATCCAATCATTCTCTTTTTTATTATAAATAGGTTTTGGAAAATGTTGCTGAAAATTATTTATAACCACATACGAATCTGGAAGTTTTTTTAATTCATTTGCAACCCTTTCTTCCCCCTTTGCTCCATAGAGAATATGTTTATTAGTATC
>JBQVMC010000019.1:0-21795 GCA_052361145.1 Methanosarcinaceae archaeon | reverse complement strand
AGAACTAATTTCCCAATTGGCCAAATGTATTAGTGGTAACTTTCGAATTTTAGTTGATATTTAGTACCGTTTGCAAACATTGAGTTGATTTGTTTTTTTTTATCGATGAATGGTGGAAATATTCGTGTAATATCTGCAAGTTTGGGTGCATATTCAAGTTGACCAGAAGATATTAAAAAGTCTCGTCTCTCTTCAACAGGTCAGGTACTTGTTGTGACGGGTGTTCGAAGAAGTGGTAAGACAACAATAATGATGCAGTTTATGCATAATCTTATCGAGAGTGGAACTGCTTCTCCATCGCAAATGTTGTATGTTAATTTTGAGGATCCTCGGCTTCCGATAGATGATGGGCCTGCCCTTCTTGACAAGATACTGAGTGCACATAGGACATTTGTCGATTCTGAAGGGATACGTTATCTTGTACTTGATGAGGTTCAGAGACTTCCGGAGTAGGAACGATGGGTAAGGATACAGATGGATACGCGACCGGATATGCATATTATTGTGTCGGGTTCGTCGGCTGAACTTCTCTCAAGAGAGCTGGGAACGCTACTCACGGGACGGCATCTTGATGTGGAGGTGTTTCCGCTTGACCTTTCGGAATACATGCGTTTTCATGGTCTCGATCCCGATGACCCTTTGGAAGATGCGGATCGTATGCAGAGCCTGACATCAAAATATATCTCGGCATCAGCGTTTCCTGCGGTTGTACTTACATCTGAACCGGATATTAAAGAGCGTATGGTACTTCAGATCTATCGGGATATTATCAATCATGATGTTGCCAGAAGGTATGAAGTGCGTGAGATTGGGAATTTGGAATCTGTGGCAACGACTTTTATGGCATCTGTACCGGGTCCTGTTACACTTAATGGTACCAGACGTGCACTTGTAGGGAAGGTGTCACTTGATTCGATAGATAGATATTCCAGATATCTGGAAGAGCCGTACCTCCTTTTTTTCATAGGGACATATTCATTCTCTGCCGGCAGAAGAGAGCGAAGTCCTAAAAAGGTATATGCTGTTGATAATGGTTTACTTATGGCAGCATCATATCGTTTCTCATATGAGCGTGGAAAGTTGCTTGAGAATGCTGTGTTCCTTGATATCAGGAGAATGGGACTTGAGGTGTACCGTCTTATGGATAAAAAGGAAGTGGATTTCCTGATATGGAAAGGTACTGGTTCACTTGCACTTGTGAATGTGTGCCTGGATGTTTCAGATACAAAGACAAGGGCACGCGAGGTTGATGGTTTGCGGCGTGCGATGCATGCATTCGGTATGAAGAAGGGATATATCGTGACACTTGACCATGCCGAGGTTATGAATGTGTATGAGGGCACGGTGGAGTTTGTGCCGTATCGAAGATGGGCGTTTGACCCGGGTCAGGTGTTACCTGACCGCTGAAGTGAGTCTGGGTTTTTGGTGTTGTGTGCCAATTCGAGTCCAAATCACTAAGGTACTTTCCACACGATTATAATAATAATAATAATAATAATAATAATAATAATAAAGAAACAACCGTATTTGGCTTGATAGTTCGAAGAGTGTCTTCTAGTTCTCCCTGAAGTCTTCGACAACAAGCCCGCCCCGATCCCAGATCGTCACTGTTCCTGCGCCGTAGTGCCTTTTTGGTTTTTTGGGGCATGGGTGGTGTTTGTTCGCAAAGGTTGAGCATAGAAACTCATGTTAGAGTTTGCTACTCGATAGGTATATATCTATATTAGATATGGATTAGATATTGTGATATGACAAACTGATTGGAGATATATTGAATGGAATTTAATATAATTTGTGAAACTGATGAAGATGGAAAATATGTCGTTGAATGCACGGACTTTCCGGGATGTTTATCGGAAGGGGACACATTGGATGAAGCTATGGATAATATTAATGAGGCCATTGTGGGATGTCTTAAATCGAGGCTTAAGTGTGCAAAGGATAATTTCCTAAAAAAGAGTGCTTCAAATTTCCATGATAGGATGAATATCCTATTAGATACTGCGGCGGCGGCTGAATATGCCTAGATTACCGCGAGCAAGTGGTGATAAGCATGTGTCAGCTTTCAAGGCAGCCGGCTGGCAAGTGAACCATATTGAAAGGGGGTCATTATTTCCTGATAAACGATCATGGTGTGATTTATCTGCATCAGTCATCGGTTAAGGAGATTGATTGGCTAAATCGGCATCGTTTTCCAAAAAGCGATGCCTTTTTATACTTCTGCAATTTGGTATAAATCGAATACGGATGACGCGGATTCGACGGATTTTCACGGATTTATTTTTTATCCGTGCGCATCCGTGTCATCCGTGCAATCCTTGTTCAACCACAATTTTACTCTTAACCGATGACCCATGGATCTATCTTTCTATTCTGTTCATAAAAATAATACACCTGGTGTCGATCGATTGAAGAAGTTGATGAGTAAGGCGGGAATGCCTTACGAAGAATATCCGAAACGTTTTTATGGCAAATGAGATTTTTGAGATATGAGCGAATTGGTGATCCGATTGGCATATTTATATATTGATCAAGATTGGATATTGTTATGTAGGTGTTATAAAGGAGTGATGTTGCGTGAGGGATAAGGTTGCTATTGCGGATAAGGCGCAAAAGTTGGTCGATATGACGGCTGGTTTTTGTGATGAGTATTTAGATGAGGAATATAAGCACTTGTGCGATAAAGTTATTAAGAAGATGGGGCGCAAACGAAATGTACCGTTCCTTTCAGGGAAAATGGAGATATGGGCGGCGGCGATCGTCTATGCTTTGGGCCAGATGAATTTTCTTTTTGACAAGAGTACCACCCCTTTTGCAAGTGCCGATGATATTTGCAATTATTTCGGCACTTCCAAGAGCACTACTTCACAAAAGTCCAAGCTCATACGTGATATGTTCAAAATGAGATATTTTGACGATGAGTTCAGCATATCTTCTGTATTGAAGAATAGTCCTTATTCTGATTTTGCGCTGATGAGTAGTTTAGTTGTTTCCATTGATGAACTCCCGCCGGAGTTGCAGGATCTGTTGTAGCGTGAGCGATGTTGCGTTTGGTTGGCGGTGTTTTTGGCATCAGACCATGGATATACGAAAATGAACATACAAACGATTCAAGGATCCGGATGAGGGTGCGCGACCAATCCGGTTTTGATGAGCGCATACCTGCCCTGCATTTTGTTGCTGTATAGTTCGAAGAGTGTCGTTCTTTGTTGGGGTTTTGACGATGGGCACGCTTCAGGTCATGGGGTGTTGGTGGTGTTGCGGCTTGGTGGCTTTTTGGTATCTCATTCTCGAAGTCTGCGTATTCAAGTGAGTGATGATATATCGGATATGTTCAATTATGACCGATACCGATAACCAGTTGATCAGAAAGGATGTTCTTGCACGTATTGATGAGAAGATGAAAAGGCTCAATTCAATGCGCCCACTTTCAGCAGATGCTGTGAACAGGTTGTATGAGGAGATGCGGCTGTTGCATACGTATCATTCCAATGCGATTGAGGGAAATACACTGACATTACCGGAAACAAAACTTGTGCTTGAAGAGGGGATCACAGTTGGTAAAAAGCCTTTGCGTGATTATTTTGAGGCGGCCAATGGCGCAAAGGCATTCGATCTGGTGGAAGATATTGCAAAGAAAAAAACACCAATTGATCATGTTAAGATCCAGCGAATCCATGAGGTTGTGACTGCAGGCATACTTGATGATGCCGGAAGATATCGCACCAGGAATGTGGGGATTACGGGTACATCAAAGACTCCGCCTGACTGGTCTAAGTTGGTAGGGTTGATGGATGGCTTGATCAATGAGGTGATACAAAGTAAGATGGGGGCGATCCGGACGACTGCTGTTTTTCACCACAGGTTCGTTGAGATCCATCCGTTCATTGATGGTAATGGCAGGGTTGCACGCCTTCTTACGAACCTGTACCTCATGGCAAATGGTTATCCTCCAATTGTACTCAAGGCGATGGAGAGGAAGAAGTATTACAGATGCTTAAGGGCTGCAGATCTGGGACATCCTGCTATGTTCATTGATCTTATTGCAAAAGCTGTTGATGAGAGTTTGACTTTGTACCTCTCTATCTGCGGAGGTGCTGATGAACTGGTGCCGCTCAGTGTTCTGGCTAAACAAACCCAATATTCACAAGAATACCTGAGTCTTCGGGCAAGGCAAGGATTGCTGGATGCTGTGAAGATCGGAAGAAACTGGCATGCTACGAAGCACGCAATCGAGAGATACATGTCTGAGCATGCAAACGTGTAATTACCAGTTTATTAAGTAGCCTACAGACGTTTTTTCGGATGGATGAACGATTAAAGAAGCTGCCATTTCCGCTTAATGAACAGCCAGTTCCTGCTCTCCCCCTTTTTTGCCCACCGAGTTTGGTTTTGATGAGCACGTACCTGCCCTGCATTTTGTTGCCGGACAGGCACAAACAGTATCTTCTCGTTCTCCCCGTGGTCTTCGACCACAAACCCACCCCAATTATTACTATCATAACAGCAATAACTATATACTTTATTACTAACATGATAGTAATAACTAAAAAAAGGTGCACATCAGCATGGTATACGAACAAAGCATCATCGAAAGAAACCCGTGGTGGGTGACGGGAAAAGTTTCGGAAGCATTGCATGGCATCAAGCGCACGGAATATCTTGAAAAGATGGATGAAAGGCTCAAAGACCGGAAGATACTTGCAGTGCTCGGCATCCGAAGAAGTGGTAAGTCTACACTTTTATACCAATCTATAAGCCAACTTCTCGCATCGGGTGTGAATCCTGTAAATATATTTTATATCAATGCGGACGACCTGCGTAAACCGACAAGAGAGAACCTTGAGCGTGCGTTAGAATTCTGTCAGCAGAAGAACATGGTATCACTTAAAGATGAGAAGACCTATGTTTTCATTGACGAGATACAGAATGTCAGGGAGTGGCAGTTGCTATTGAAAAAGTACTATGATTTGAAATATGCCTCAAAATTTATTGTTTCGGGATCATCATCCAGCTTGATATATAAGGACTCATCAGAGAGTCTTGTTGGCAGGATAAATTTCCTTGACATTTTTCCGCTCACGTTCAGGGAATTTCTGCAGTTCAATGATGTAAGTGTGCTTGAAGTAGAATTAGACCTCTCTTCTTTAAAAGATGCCTACTACGAACTTTCGTTAAAGCAGAACGAGATACTGGGTTATCTGGCACAGTATCTCAAAGTGGGAGGATATCCCGAATGGTTCGCGGTAAAGAATGAAGATATGTGGTTTAAGATATTATCCGAGGAATACACGAGCCTTCTTTTATATGGGGATATTGTGAAGGTATTCAACATACGCGATCCTCTTCTTCTTGAATCACTCTTCAGGTTCGTGGCCTCTCATTCGGGAGAACGGTTCAGTTATCTTGGGATAGCAAAGGAGATCAGTGCTGATAAGGAAACATCAAAACAGTACCTGTATCACCTTGCCAATTCACGTATGATATACCTTTCAGGCTATTACACCAAAAGCAAAAAAGCGGCAGATAGAAAGGAAAAGAAGATATATTTCTGTGATATCGGTCTTAAGAACTCTTTTGTAAGGGAGCAGGATATTGGTTTTGATGCTGAGAATTCAGCATTCCTACATTGCCTGAAAGGAGTTTCACAAGACCTGTTCGGGAAGGTGTTTTACTGGTTTGATAAAAACAGGTATGAAACTGATATCATAATGAGTTGTAGGTCAAAGGTAATACCGATAGAGGTAAAATACAGAGGATCATTTGACACAAGAGATCTAAAAGGTCTTGTGAGCTTTTGCAAGAAATTCGATAACAAACATGCATTTGTTGTTACCAGGTCAATGCTGGATGAAATGAATATCGAAGATATTCGAGTTACGTTCGTTCCCTTATGGCTATTTTTGCTTGCGTTTTGATATGAACTCAGAAAACGCCTGCATCAGATCGACACTTGAGATCTGACTCAGGAAGATCTATGTGTTTCTTCTTACCCTCCTGTCGCTGAAACGCGCCGGTGGTAGGTTATACAAACCGTATTCGGTTTTCGATAGAAGATTTCGATAGATTGGTCTGCTTTTTGGTGTATGCGTGGCAGAAGCCCTCATTTTCGCAAGCCATATTTTCAAGCTGTCCTAAAACTAATTTGCATTATACAATTCAAAAATATTATTGTCCGAAAAACAGGTGAAAACAAAACATATATAACATATTAGTTAATACTTTTATTGATATAAGTGTTAAGAATATAATATAAAATGATATGATATGATATGATTAAAAGTACTCTACTGATCTGGTATTTGCTGCGCTACTTTCCATATTTGCGGCAGTTCCCGCCCAAGTTTAGCAAACAACAGCCAATACGAATACCTGAAACTGGTAATGAAATACGGTTTATGTTACAGTAGAGATCATTAATATTAATATTACTAATCCCGATGCGGACCAGTTTGACCTGTTGTTTAATACAAGTGTTTTAAAAGTTCTCAATGTCAAGGACTGGAGCATAGGGGAACAAAAGTACCGGTGCAGTGGAGTTCAATAAATGTAGGTATGATCCGGGTGATCATTAATACCAAAGTGTTTCCGGAATAAGCGATGTGAACAATAAATAAAATCGGGTTTGAAGTAATTTGCGATGGTGGGCGGTCTGCTAATTTTAAGTGGACTGCCCGGTAACAATGAAGACAACCGGATCAATACGGACTGGTGAGTTGGTATCGCGACAGATGAACATCGATACATTCCCGAATTGGAGTAGTGTTTGCTCTTGTAGATTTGATCATGGTTTTATGTGTGGTTCGGTTAAGTATAAAATAATAGAGTTGGTAATATGAAAAATAACAGTTTAGTGTTCGGACTGGTCATAACTGCGATCTTAATGGCTTGCATGCCAGTAGTATCAGCATCATCCTACACACTTGGTGTATTTGGTAATTCGAACGAGGATGATACCATAGACATGGAAGATGTGAAATATACCGCATCCGTCGTTTTAGGACTTGGTAATCAAACTCAGCTTGCAGATGCGAAGTATGATAATGGAATCAATATACTTGATGTGACGCAGATCGAGTTGATCATACTGGGACTGGAAAAAGAGCTTACTGTTCTTGATGCTGACAATAAGATTGTAACAGTACCACAGCCGATAAATGGATTAGTTGTATACCACCACCAATGTGCAGAGATGCTTCAAATATTGGATGTGGACGAAAAAGTGGTTGGCGTCAGGGACACCTTCAATGCACAATTCAGGCGATTCCCATTGATCAGTGCGAAACCCAGTATTGGAAATGGAGGTTCTCCTGATATAGAAGCGATACTGTCAGTTGAGCCAGATGTCGTTATGGCGTATACATTCTATCCTGAACACGAGTCACTTGATGATAAATTGCCAGATAATATAGCAGTCCTTCGAATGGGCTGTACCGGGATAGGAAAACTTGGTGGGATAGAAGACATAGAAGCAGTGAGAGAAGAGGCGATAAAATTAGGATACGTCTTTGATGCTATGGATGAGGCAGAGATGTATCTTGAGTGGCACGACAGGTATGTCGATGAAATTTCAAAAAGGATTTCAGAAATACCAGATGATGAGAGGCTACGAGTATTCGTAGAGAGTTCGGGAGGAACAGATATAGCTCGCATTGGAATAGGAGACGGGCATCCAGCGCATGGTCTCTGCCTGTTGGCTGGTGGAATAAACATAGCATCCGGGTGGATCCCACCGGATACTGGTGGTAGTGGTTGTGAATATGGCGATATCGAAGTCGAGTGGATCCTGGATCAGAATCCAGAAGTGATTTTAGGAAGGGCAATGGGTAGCGGTATAAGACCATATGAACTCGATAACAATTCATTACTTAAAGCATATCATGATGAAATAAAAAGTTTACCAGGTTTTGAAAACGTTGCAGCGGTAAAAAACGACCGTGTGTACCTGATAACGAATGACCATGCAATTACACCCAATTATCCATCAGCACTTGCAACCATGGCAAAATGGTTCTATCCGGACCGGTTCGAGGACATAGACCCTCAGGCTATCCATCAGGAATACATGGATCTCATGGATATACCGTTCAATGTATGCGAGCAAGGGACATTCGTGTATCCTGAATTGAGCTAATGTGAACAAGAATGGAAGTAAAACCATAAAATATGTGATGAAGATGAATACAATAATGGTTGGAATAAGCATTGGTTTGCTTCTACTCTGCTGTGTGTTCCCCGCATCCGCATCAGGTGAGTACACGCTTGGTATCTTTGGCAATGCAAACGAGGATATTACCATAGATATGGAAGATGTGAACTACACCGAACAGATCATCATGGAATACAAAGATATAACGCAGCTTGCGGATGCGAAGTACGATGGTAAGATCAATATCCTTGATGTTACGCAGGCTGAGATGATCATTCTTGGAATGGAGAAGGAACTTACATACCTTGATATTTTCGGAAAAGCCGAGATTGTCAATAAGCCGATTGAACGATTGGTGAATCTGGGTTGGAATGGTATTGATATGACACGAGCACTTGGTGCAAGGGATATACTTGTCTGTGCTTGCGGTGATTACCGTTCAAAACGACCAATATCATATCCGGTTATCAGTAAGTTGCCAGCTGTTGGGTCTTCAGATCCAACTAAATGTGATCTTGAGATGATACTCAACCTAAAACCTGATGCGGTTCAGACGAACTTGGAAGCAAATTGGGCATCGGGTGAGGTAGGACTGGAACAAAAGAGGTTATTCAAAGAGAAACTCCCTGATATACCGCTTATTTCCCTGAATATGCGTGAGCCAGAGACCTTGCCAGAAAACATACTCGCGTATGGTTATATTATTGACAGGGAAGACGAGGCTCTTGAGTTTGTTGACTGGTTTGAAGGATACTTTGACCTGATCGAATCCGGAACAAAGGAACTTTCAGAGGAAGAACTGCCGCGTGTTTATTTCGAGTATCGCCGTTATAGAACAAAAGGTTCAGGCGATAGATATTCTCACTGGTATATGGTGGGTGGCGGAAGGAATATCGCTGATGATATGGTGGGTCCGGATTCACCATTGTATTCAAGTGTCATTGATGTTGACCCCGAATGGGTGGCAGTGCAGAACCCGGATTATATTTTCATGCATGCCTCATCCCAACTTCCGGCTACAAAACGCAGTTACGAAACAGATAATACATCAACAATGGCAGCATTGAGAGAAGAACTCATGAACAGGCCTGAGCTTGCTAATGTTAATGCAGTGAAGAACGGACGTGTTTTTGTTGTGGATGAAAGCTTGCTTGGCGGTGCCGGGCAGACTATCATAGGCACCGCATACGCTGCAAAGATAATGCATCCCGATCTCTTTACAGATATCGATCCACAGGCGATTCATCAGGAATATGTAGACCGGTTTTGTTACATCGATTTCGATGTGAGTGATCATGGTATATTCGTATATCCGGAATTAAGTTGGGAATAATGTAAATTCACATCTTAACTTCATCCAGCAAAAAAGGCGGCTCGAAGATCCCATTTTCGGTAATGATCGCACTGATGTTTTCCATCGGGGTTGCGTCAAAAGCAGGATTGTACACATCAACATCAATTGGTGTAAGTTGTTCTTTTCCAAAGAACCGCAGTTCATCAGGGTCACGGAGTTCGATCTCAACACTTTCCTCCCATCCGTCAAAATCAAAAGTGGACAAAGGTGCAGCCACATAAAAAGGAACCTCGTGTTCTTTAGCAAGAACAGAATGTGTATATGTACCGATCTTGTTGAACACCACATCCTCGGTTATCCGGTCAGCCCCGACAATCACCTTATCAACCATTCCCATGCGCATGACATGTCCTGACATTGAATCCGTGATAAGTTTTACAGGGATGTTATCCTGCATGAGTTCCCATGTTGTAATTCTTCCACCCTGATTTAAGGGACGTGTCTCGCATGCTATGACATTGATCTCCTTACCCGCTTCAATAGCTGAACGAATTACACCAAGCGCTGTGCCCCAGTCCACACAAGCTACCCTGCCAGCATTGCAGTGTGTCATCACAGTATCACCATCATCCAATAATTTCGCGCCGTATTTGCCAAGTTTTTTGTTGATGATGACATCCTCGTCAGCGATCCGCATCGCTTCTGCGACAGTGACATCATAGATACCATTCAGATCATATGCATCTTCAACGGCACGCATTACCCTATCAACACCCCACGCAAGATTTACTGCAGTCGGGCGAGTGGCTTTGATAGTTACTGCAGCGATTTTAAGGTCCTTTATCAGTAATTCCATGTTCTTCGCACTGCTCAACGTTGCAGCAAGTGCTATCCCAAACCCGCCGGCAGCACCAAGTGCAGGTGCACCACGAACGCGCAGGGATTTAATTGCTTCACACAGGGTACTAAGAGTTTTACACTCGATGATTTTATACTCCCCTGGCAAAAGGGTCTGATCGACCATTATGACGGTTTTGGATCCGTTGTTCCAGTCTATTGTTCTCATTGTAGTCACTATCTGGTTTTAATTGGTAATGTTACAAAAATGTATTTAATTAACTTGTATGCACGTAGGTAAAATGAAAATGTTAACTATTCAGCCATCCTCAATACTGACTATCGATAGCGAAAATCCACTTGTTTATGTCAATGGTGATACATTATTTTGTTTTTGATACTAAGCCTATACCTATCGATTCCAAAGACGTTTTACAATTATATGCAACTATCGATTTGTGGATGATCCAGTCTGTCGATTACGTTTATGTATGGCTGAATAGTTACTAAAAATGTAAGATTACAACGTTTGGGTTTGTTGTATCCGCTTCAGATCTAAGAGTAATTGACTCTATATTGAAATCAAAAGATACTCCGGCACTTGGTTTGGATAATCTGAATATGCATTTTACCCTGTTTTTTGAAGTGGATATATTCAATCCTATTAATTGACACAATTTTTACGCGCCAGATTATTACAAATAGAAATATCCAAAAAAGGAACATTTCAATACTCTATAGACGGGTCACTGTATTTACACAAGGAATAGCCGTTGGAGACACGGCTTCTGCGGGGTTGTTTCAATCCCCTATAGACGGGTCACTGTATTTACACCCCACCCGATTTCGCCACTTTTTGCAAAACCAAATAAGCTGTATTCGGCATTAATTTCTCAATGTAAGACAAATTCACACCTTTTACAACACATATAATTTGTTACTACATATAGTTTGCGATATTCACCTGCATAACACCGTTAACGGTACAAATTCACAAAACACGAAAATTGCAAATATGCACTATTTTCAATTTTCACCCGATTTTTATCCTTGATAGCTCTGCGATATACCCTCCAACTTTTTCAACACCCGGTTGCATCCGCCATTTGGGTGTTATGAATAATAATTAAGTGTTACTTATGTGGTCATTATTCGGTATTCTAAATCAATAAATCGCCTCAAAAACAACTCTAAAATTAAAGTATCTATAAAAAATAAGCGATATTTAACATATAAATCTCAAAAAAAGGATTGCTACCCAATTAATTTAGTTGCCCCTAATGATTTACACAGTATAATATAATTTCACATCGCAATAAATTAAACGCCTGATAGATCCAACCAAACATTACTGATCTAATTATACACCACGAAAAAAAATCATTCCTGTTATGCTCAGCACCGGAATAAACTGCGATTATTCAGACACTTTTCATATATTCCGGATAAACGGAACATGACAAAAAAGATTCACCGCAGAGGGACTTATTTTTCTCTGCGTGCCTCTGCGGTTTTCAAAAACATTCAGGAAGATAATAAAAAGTCCCTGTTTTCAACCCGCACGCAAAAAATACCAACAAAATGCACTGAATATCCCATATTGCCAATTCACACTGCCCTGTAGTATTTTTCATTACCTGTCGTGATCTCTACGATTTCCTTCTTCTCGCACAGGTCATTAATAATACCCACTAAAATCGTTGTTTCGATCTCAAGTGTGTAACTTATCTGATCGGCAGTGCACGGTCTTCTAAGCAGCAAGTCATATACCTCATTCCTCATATTCTCATGTTTGATACCTATGCTTTTCCTGCGTAGTCCTTTAAAGACCAATCTAACCTTTTCCCTGCCCAATACCTCATCAAATTTTTGTGCAATCCGGATAAGTCCCTGTCGGGAAACCGGTATAATAAAATTTTCTGCCGGCGGTCTGCTTACGGAAAACACCTCTGCCACATCCGGATCGATGATCTTTATTGCACCTATTAATTCATCGACCGCCTGCTCATTGATATTGGTTGGATAATCCTTTTTGGAATCAATAAATAAAGACTCTATCTCAAGTTTCGGACCCATACAACCCAGTGCTTTTAGTCCCTTGATAATATCATCAAGTTTTATTCCTGCCGCCGGGCGGTTAATCGCCTGAAATGTTTTTTCATCTCCTGCTTCTAAAGTAGCAACAACCAGATCAGCTTGCGCCAGGTTATCCCTCACATCCTTCCTGCTAACAAGTGATGAATTGGTAATCACACATACAGGAACATTGCTGATCTTTTTCACTTCACGGATCATCTCACCAAGTGCAAGATTTAGTGTGGGCTCCCCAGTTCCTGAAAATGTAATATAATCAAGCCGTTTTACATTCTTGAGATTGTTTTTCAATCCATCCAATACTTCTTCAGTTGAAACTCCGCAAATATCCTGTGGTCCTGATACTTTCTTATCCGTGCATCCAAGCTGGCAGTACACGCAGTCGAAGTTGCACGTCTTTTCAGGACCTATAATGTCGATCCCGAGTGAACGACCAAGCCTTCTTGATGGAACCGGACCATATATTATTCTTTGTTTCATGATGGTTGTTTCTTTAGCAGTATGCTTTTTATTTGTTTCATTTCATTACTATCTTGTTTTTCCCATATAATCTTACGTTCGATTAATCTTAATAATTATAACCCGCAGCTCTGCTGCGGTTTAAGTTAGTAGTGTTTTGAAGGTGTGTTTTGAAGGTGAAACTTTTTATTGTTTTTACCAAATGGTTTGGAAAAGTATCAAAATACACCCGAACGCATGAAATATATCCATCCTGCGAGTGCGATTGCTCCTATCATCACAAGTATAACAAATGTATTCCTTGATCGTGTGAACAATTCATTTGATCCTGAAATTTTTACCAATAGCACTTTTGCGGATGTGCTTACTATACTTGCAAGCACTGCTGCTTTTGCCGCAGTTGCAAAAGTTACGTTCCCATTAACTGCAAGCGATGCCATTGATACGGTGACTGCTGCACTACTCACAAAACCCCCAAGTGCTATAGCATATATTCCGATCGGACCGGCAGCATCGTTTGCTATTTTTGAGATCACAAGTATAATAGTAAAACCTGCACCGAACTTAAAAGCAGGGCCCAGTGCAAACGGTGAATTGATCTTAATCGTTTCATTGATGGTGTCGAATGTTCTCCTTTTTGTCATGGCAATGAACAATGAAGCCAGTATCATAACCAACTGCGGTGGCAACATTAAAAGTGCAAACCTGCCGCTTGGATCTACAATTAAGGCAATTATCAGATTCCGGATTAACATTGCAGTATTTGACAATAATATCCCTGTGTAAGTTGAATCTAATAGGTTCGGTCGGTTTTTTGACATGGAAGAAAGAGCACCGGTTGTAGCTTCGCTATTCACAAAACCACCAAGCAAACCTGAATAGGATATTCCCCATCGTGTCCCGAACTTTTTCAGGAAAATATAACTGAAAAAACTTATCAGTGAAATAAGTACTACTATTAATATTGCAGACCTTGGGTTTACAACTCCAAAGAATGTCTCGTTTGGCATTAATGGGTACAAAATAAATGCCACGGCAAGAAATTGAACGGCATTTAGTATTTCATTATCCGAAAGATGTTCTGCAAAAGAGTGCAGTGGCTTTTTTTCTATCAATAAAAATGTCAGTACGACTCCACCAACAATTGCAAATAGATAATGACCAAGAGCTACAAGTATTCCCAGCAGGAAAGTGCAAAAGAGAGCTATCGGACTTGTTATGCCAGGTTGCCTGTAAACAATGTTCGTCGCATATGCAACTATAGCACACAAAAACACAAAAAAAACCGCAGTAACGATCAGTATCTCAATGCCTATTAACTTTGATGTAATAGTTGCAATCGTGCCGATCATACATGCAAGGGCAAATGTCCTGACACCAGTGAATATTTTTTTACTCGCTCTTCGGTGCTCTCGCTCTATGCCTATTAAAATTCCAATCATCAATGATAATCCCAATTTCTGAAGAAAATCGATCGACACGGGATCAAGTCCGATATAATTTACAAAGTTCGTGTTGTTTGCCTCCGGACCATCTTTCACTATTAATTCTATATTTGTATTAGTTCAGCATCAATTTGCATGTTTCCGTTGTTTTTTTCGATGGTTATTACTGCCCCATTACCTTTAGAAACCATTCCCGGATTAACAACAATGGTCTTGCCAACTTTCATTATACCCCTTGCTTCATGAATGTGTCCGCAGATTATCAGGTCAACCCGATGTAAAAATTTCCCAATGGCCGTGCTTCCAACATGCCCAACAGGTATCCCATCAACTGTCCCGTATGGCGGCGCATGGGTTAGCAGTACGATCACACTTTCAACCTGGCGATCTTCCTCTTTTTCAACCAACTTTTCCAGGTTGTTCTCGATCTCATTTTCCTGAAATTCAAATGGCGTATCAAATGGTGTCGGATTTGAACCACCAAAACCAATAAATGTAATATTACCGATGCGTTCGGATTTGTTGTGAAGATTGACGGCTTTTGAATTGTCCAGAACCTTAAGTATGGTTTGCAGGTCACAATTTCCGGGTATTGCCATTATGGGTTTTTCAAACATGTTGAGAAATATCTTAGCATCCTCATCAGGACCAAAGTTTGTAATGTCACCTGCCATAAGTATAAGGTCAATATCACTGGTTTGGTTTAGTTTTAATATCGGTCCTATTTTGGAAAAGTCTCCATGAGCGTCAGAAATTGCAAGAATTTTGATTGTTTCACATCCTTTTAGGCTGGTATTAATATATTATGCATTGCAACTGATTAAGTTATGTTTGTACGGTCTTATATTACCTGTGTAAGCGTGATATGAAAATATTGTACAAAACATGTCACCTCCAAAACAACGTCGTAAAACATTATCCTAATATACACCTTCCAATAATTTATGCAATCAAAAGAGAGAATACCATGAAAGTTTCTATCATAGGCTCAGGCTACGTAGGCACGGTATCTGCCGCGTGTTTTGCAGAACTCGGGCATAAGGTCATTTGCATAGATATCGACAAGGAAAAAGTAAGGCAAATAAACGCCGGTATCGCACCCATATACGAAGAAGGACTTGAAGAACTAATACAAAAACACGCAGGACGCAATCTGATCGCCACAACGGATTACGACTATGCGGTTGCCAACTCTGACATTTCGTTCATCTGCGTTGGCACACCTTCAGGAGATGATGGAAACATCAACCTCTCCATCGTGCAAGCCGCAAGTGCAAGCATTGGGCAAGCCATCGCAAAAAAAGACGGGTATCATATTGTAATTATAAAAAGCACGGTAGTACCCGAAACCACAGAAAAGATAGTACTCCCTACCATCGAGGAATATTCAGGTAAAAGTGCAGGCAAGGATTTCGGAATTGCAATGAATCCGGAATTCCTTCGTGAAGGGAAAGCCATATATGACTTCATGCACCCTGACAAAATAATTGTCGGTTCCATTGATAAACGCACAGGTACGATAATATCCGAACTCTACCGCCGCCTGGACTGCGAAGTGACATACACTAACCCAAAAACGGCAGAGATGATAAAATACGTCAACAACTCCTTCCTTGCAACGAAGATATCCTTTTCCAACGAGATAGGGAACATATGCAAAAAACTCGGTGTCAACACCTATGAAGTTATGAAGGCTGTAGGCACGGATCTTCGTATATCAAAAAATTTCCTCAATTCAGGCGCCGGTTTTGGAGGTTCATGCTTCCCGAAAGATGTCAAGGCACTGATAGGCAAAGCAAAGGATATAGGCTACGACCCAATTCTACTTAGATCGGTAATAGAGATCAATGAACAGCAGCCTCTTAAAATGGTTGAACTGCTTAAAGCCAAACTTGGCAGTGTTGAAGGAAAAAGAGTTGCCATACTCGGACTTGCATTCAAGAACGATACCGACGACATCCGTGAATCTCGCTCTATTCCGGTTATTGCTGAACTCCTGCACCTCGGGGCAGATGTCACAGCTTACGATCCTATGGCTTCTGGTGAAATGAAGAAAGTGTTCAGTAACATCACATACCATACCAGCGCTGCCGATGCCCTGAAGAACGCGGATGCATGTCTTGTGATGACGGAATGGAACGAGTTTAAGAACCTCGATTCCGAGTTCGGGCTCATGAAGAACAGTATTGTTATTGACGGACGTCACATGATCGTTCCGGAGGACATTGAACAGGATATCGATTACGTAGGTCTTTGCTGGTAAATTAAAAGTGTGTTTGTTTAGCAAGTAATCGCTCTTTCTTATTCAGCTATTGTCACGGCGTCAAAAACCACGAAACAAATATAAAACGCAAAATACAAAATACAAATATCAGGGATAATAGGCAAGTGATAAAAATGATCAATATAGCAATTCCAAAAGGTAGTTTAGAGGAACAGACACTTTTGCTGTTCAAGCAGGCAGACCTTGAGATTAAAAAGACCGAACGTGAATACAATCCAAAAGTCAATGACAAAAGGATCAATAAAGTTAAGATCCTGCGTCCGCAAGAGATCCCGAAGTATATCGAAGAGGGATATTTTGATCTAGGGATATCAGGACACGATTGGGTGGTTGAATCCAATTCGGATGTTGTTGAGGTGGCTGATATGCCCTATAGCAAACAGGGCGCAGGTATAGTGAAGATCGTGATCGCCGTGCCGCAGGAAAGTGCGATTAAAAGCGCAGCTGATATTAAACCGAATAGCAGGGTTGCAACCGAGTATCCGAATCTTACAAAAGCGTTCTTTGATAAACTCGGGATTCCGATAGATCTTCATTATTCCTACGGTGCAACCGAAGCGAAGGTACCGGATCTTATGGATGTTGTTGTTGACCTGACCGAAACAGGATCAACGCTTCGCAAGAACGGGCTTAAGATCGTTGATGTGATCTTAGAGTCCTCATCAAAACTCATTGCAAGCAAGGAAAGCTGGGCAGACCCCACAAAGCAGCAGGAGATCACGGAGATTAAAACACTGCTGCTCGCTGTTATCGAAGCACGCGGCAAGGTGCTCATTGATATGAATGTGCCTGCCGGAAAATTGGATGATGTGATCGCTGTATTACCCTCTATGAAAAAACCTACGGTGTCCCAATTGTATAAATCAGATTACTATGCAGTCGAGACTGTTGTGAGCAAGAATAATGTAAATATACTCATACCAAAACTCAAGGATCTTGGAGCAGAGGATATCATTGAAATGGAAATCTCAAAGATCGTGCATTGATCGTTTGAAGATACCTATGCGCATTCGATCTCGTGGCGGAAAAAAGCGCGTTAGCAACGTTGTCTTTTCAGATTTTGTTCAAACACCCGCGCACCCAAAGTCGCATTCCCGCAATCACAATCCCTCTCATCAGGCAAACTTGATATCGCATCAGACACCACTCCAAAAAGCATGTCCTGTGCTCCATTAAGTGTATCAACAACTTCATCCACGGTCAGTTTCCCATTTCCTAAACCACATGCATGATTTGTAACCGTGCAGATGGAAGCATAACACAATTCCAGTTCCTTTGCAAGTATTACCTCAGGAACACCCGTCATACCAACTACATCCCCAAATTGTTTCATCATGGCAATTTCAGCCCGTGTTTCAAATCGTGGTCCTTCCGTGCATATGTACGTGCCTTCCGAATAAGCAAATCCGCTCTTCTTGAGGGAATCTGCAAGGCATTTTTTGATCTGGGAACAATACGGTTCTGCCATATCTACATGCACGGTTTCAGTATCAAAAAACGTCGATGTCCTGTTTTTAGTAAGATCTACAAAATCATCAAGCAGCACAAAACTCCCGATAGAATGATCTTTCATCGTACCTACCGAATTTGTAGAAATTATGCGCTTTACCCCAAGTTCACGCACAGCCCAGACATTGGCACGATAGTTAATCATATGTGGAGGTGTATGCTCTTCCACACCTGCATGTCTTGGGATAAAAGCAATGTTGTTCCCGTTCATCCGGGTTAAATATATCGTCACATTACCGTATGGAGTACGGATCATCCGGCTATGGTAATTTTTTGCAGTTGAAAAGCCAACACCGCCAAAAATCACAACCGCTATGTCATTATTAATATCAGGAATAATATCAACCTTTTACTCTTTGTTATATTTTAATAGTCTTTATTTTTAAATTTCGTATCAACTGATATCTTAACCCCGACAAGTGCAAAGATTACAGCAACCACTACCGAATAAACAAAATATTGAACACTAACTTCAGGAACACCTGAATTATCCACAATCGAACTGATAGATAGTAAATAAGTGCTTGCACCCCAAAACAGCAGTCCAAGGGATATTACAAAAAATGCAGGGGGCGTGTGAGAAATGATCGGCTTTCCGCTTATGCGTAGATCCAGCACCCTGCCAAAGTTTGCAATGAGTGCGGCTGCAACGTACCACCAGATCGATGTATTAATAAAAATAGTCACCAATGTGAGGATTCCATAGTACCAGATACCTCCATTTGTGTAATATGTCCACAATGTCACTATACCCTGAACCGTTGCAATAATTCCAACGAGTACCGCAGCCGTATAGGTGATAAATGTCATTTTGCCTGCATAGAAAGACATTTTCATGTTCTTCCTCAGCATGGCAAATGTATCATCAAGCCCGAAGCCCCTGTAAAGCATATAAAGCCCAATCGCTGCCAGTATTCCAATAACTGCACCTTCCGGATAGTTCGCCAGTAAAAAAACGGCATAAATAACCGATGCAAGTCCAAGCGGTACAAAGAACGTCTGGGAGATCTTTGGGTCATTGAATGCGTTTTTCAAAATGTAATAAGTACTCTCAAGATTTGCGCTCTGCATAACCACGATACGCTTAACAGAATCGATCTTTATGCGAGATTGAACAATAGGAACAAGTGTCTCATCTTCTGCACCATCTGATATGAATATTGCACTTTCCGCATCAAATTTTTCAAGCACATCTTCAAGTTGCCTGGCGATCTTCTGGTCGGATATAACTCCGACATTCTGATCTCCGGCAAATGTCACTATCTCAGCATCGATACCCCTTGATTGAAGTTCATCAAGCACCTTGATACCTCCGAATATCGTATTCGTATCGGAATCTTCAGGATCGGCACTGGCAAGTTTCACTGCAGCACTTATGTTGTCATCACGTCCTATTATTGGAGTTGTGACATTTGCTTTGTCCCCAAGATCATTGTCCCTATCGATACATATCACTAATGTTTGCATGAAACCTCTACATGTAATTCAGTACGAAAATATATATAGGTTCTGATAAAAAATGTGCGCGGATACAGTATTAAATGGTTTACCATTTATCTGCATGTTGTCTTTTGAAACCAATGATCCACCTTAAGTACCTGAACTTACAATAATCCGGTCTGAATTAGTCTCAATATTAATTTAATACAAAATTTTGTCAGGATTTAAAGGCAACCAGAATAAATGTGGCTATAGGTCCAAGTAATAAGGAAATAAGAAACCAATTAAGACCTTTTTTGTTCTGGCTTTGAGCGATCCCTGCATTTATTAATGCAAGCGTTCCCCATCCTACGGCATAATCTTGTTCCATATAAAATTATATCTCCATATTGCGTTACTACACCTTTATGATGTTTTTTATTAGTTATTCAAAATTGATGTTAATTGTTTACCCATTTTATTACAGAATAAGTAGCAATTGTAAAGTATATAATATTTCTGTGCAAACTATCAAACTATCAAACTGTTAAGACCATATTCTCCAGTATCCTATATAAATTCAATATTTTACATGCATAAATATCCTCTCACAACCCTTTTCGATAGATTTTAATCACCCGAATACTTTCTTCGACTTTTTACATTTGAAACATAATTTAAATCTATAATCCTTTTATAACATCTGTTTTATATACTATGTGTGGAACTGGCTATATATCTACAAACACACTCAAAAAAAGAAGGATGATACGTGTCCACTTCATAAATCCGGGTGAAATACATATTCGAATTATCTAAACCAGGTGCATAAGATGCTTTCGATTTCAAAACAGAGTGGTTTACCATTCAATTTGAAGTGGAGACAATAGATCCTATTATTACCATACACTTGCAAAATCATAACTAGAAACATGACAAAAATATCCCTAATGGCGCCTGCCGAATCAATGGAAACAACAAAGAACGTCATCTCAGCAGGTGCGGATGAGATATACATTGGATTGGAAACGCCGGGATTTGTGAACCTGAACCTGTCAGGACGCGGGCGCAGTTGCAATGTAACGACACAGGACCACCTGCATGATATAGTGGAATATGCACATAACCACAGCGTTTTAGTAGATTATACAGTTAACACACCATATCTTGGCAATGAACTGGAAGAGATATTCATTGAACATGTTATGCGAGGCGTGAATGCAGGCGTTGACGCACTTATCGTTGGAGAGTTCGGTGCACTGCAACTTATAAATGAACTTGATCTCGGACTCCAGATCCATGGAAGCGTGCTTCTGAACACTTTCAACCGTGGACAACTCGAACTCCTGAAAACCATGGGCGTGACCAAAGTTGTGCTGCCGTTCAAAGTTACACTTGATGAGATACGTGAATTGAATAAAATCGGTATGGAGCTTGAACTTTTCGGACAATTCGGGTGTTCGAACATCAACGGTACATGCCACCTTATACACAGCGCGGATGAATCGATCAATTTCGGATTACCATGCCGTGCAAACTACAAGGTCAGTGTGGATAACAGGCTGCACCCGATACTTGATGCAGGAATGGATTGCTCTCTTTGCAGCATTCCCGAACTGGCGGATGCAGGAATTGCAGCCTTAAAGGTTGTCGGACGGTGTATGAATCCCGGAATGATCAAGACCATTATAGGATTATACCGCAATGCGATCGATATGTCCGAAAAAGGTGCGAGATCGGATGATATCAAATCACATGTCATTGAGGAGATTCCCTTCTGGCAGATGATGTGTGAACAACAGCGTTGCAAGTATATGAAAACACCAATTGCAGATTCTTACATATGATTGTTATGAGGGATTTTGAACATGCCGCAAATTGAGATTAGAACTGCAAATTATGAAAAACTCGGAGCAGTTATCGACATCGCATCTACCAACGGCGCAGGTGTAGGTATCGGGAGTGAGGGGTGTCCATACAAACTTCCCGATGCAAAACTGGTTGAAGATACACTTGAAAAAACGGGTGCACTTACAGTGATTACCCCGATCACTCCGCAGAATCACTACGAATCTGTGATGCATTATATCAGTGACATATCAACTTTTGGGAATCGCATCAACCTGATAGTGAACGATGTAGGCATCCTCTATGGAATGCACAAAGAAGACCTTACCGGCTCATTCGGTGCAATTACAGCAGGACGTGGGATCGTGCACACCTCGGAAGGATGCCCGTGGGTTGACCATCTACTTCGCGATGAGACAGAAAATATAAAGCAGGCGTATCTCCAGACTAATCTGAA
>JBQVMC010000018.1:0-22642 GCA_052361145.1 Methanosarcinaceae archaeon | reverse complement strand
GGCCACTTGATTTTGAAATCCAGATATGCATTTTACCATCCTTTTTGAAGGGGATACGAATTTTCCATAGACATGAATTATATGAATCATCTTAGTGTAAATATAATATAATATAATTATCATGTATACACACATGAATATATTTTATAAGTAATCAACACACATTGTGCAAATATTTTGTAAGTGTTGTATACATTCTATAAATATACTATAAGTACAATATACGTACTATAAATATACCATAGATATACTACAAGTATCACATTTACGTGTTGTAAATACATTTTATAAGTATCATGTACATACTATAATTATACTATCCCTCAATTACGACTTATGAAGCAGGTTGAAATGGAACACACCCAATATGAATGTATCGATGAAATATACACTTGTATTATTACATTCCACCTCCAACCTGAGAGAGTTCAAAACCTACATCATCCGGTATCGACGCGGTAAATATAAATGTGTTACATCGCATTTTTCTGGCATTGTGAATGGCATTTTTCTGTTCATCCGTAAGTTCTTCGCTTTTGCTTACAATACAAAACGACTTCTGATCGCTACCTTTTACCATAAAATCAAAGTGTTGCACATGCGCATTCAGAAATTGGATGAGTTCTTTTAATTCATCCCATTTCTCACACATGTGGACACTTTTTTTAGCCGAATTTTCAACATACCAGTCACGACTCATATAAGGGTATTCATCATATTGCTTAATTAACTCTTCAAATGCCGCGTATATTTTACTAACATCGCTATTTAAACTGATCCAGTTCCATTTCTGGCTTGAAAAGTATCGTGCTGCCACTATTTCAATAATCGCTGCTTTGTCTTCGTATCCAAGTTCCATTCGTGTATCCCTTCCTAAAAATCATCATCCTGTGCATAACTTCTATTAAACTGTAATGCAAACTCCGCTTTTTTAAGTTCGCTCCCCAGATACCCTGCATGTCCCAATGTGGACACAAGTTTCATATCTATAAGCGTATCCAGTACCTCACCTGCAGTTTCCCCTACAATGCATGTATTTTCATGCATGGCTACTATCATGCCACCTACGCCTCCGCCCGGATCAGGAGATATTCCGATCTTAACATATCCGGCAGGATCCAGACACCAGGTACCTGCCACTTTTGCATAAATAACACCGGCGGGAATTATTTCATCCTCACGCCGTCGTTTTTCCTTCATTATAAGAAGATCGATACCAAGGTCTTTTGGAGAACTGCCCCTCTCTTTTGATAGGACCATCATTTCCGATGCAGTCTTCAATTCATGTATCGACCCCTGTGTCTTATTGCTAAACTCCGGGGTAAATAAGATACTTGCGCCCACATCAGCCGCAATCCCGCAAAAAGCGGCATTGACACCTGCCGAATCCGAATCAATGAGTTCTGTTACATTACCAACACCAAAAAATAAAGGAATATCAGGAAATTGTCGGTTGAACTCATAATAACGTACAATCGACCCTGCAATACCATGTCCTATAGGATCAAGGACCGGGTCGGCAATGATGCGTGAAATTCCAATATCCTGCGCTGTCTTGACATTTTTAACCAGACTCTTAATACCTGCGCCGGTGTCAGGGATAACAACCGCCAATGCACCTGTATTTGCAACCTTGCGCCCGATTTGGTCAATATTACTATTGTTTAGGCTCAAAACAATATCCACGCCAGTATCAAGTGCCCTTGATAGTAATTCAGGATCAAGTGTGTCAATACTGATCGGCACTGGCGAAACCTTGCGCGCAGTCCTTATTGCACTTTCCACATCATCCGGCGTTGCATTGAGTGATGCACCAAGGTCAATTATATCGGCACCTTTTTTTATAAATGAGCGTATCCTGCAAGATAGTTCCTGCGTATCAAGACCTGTGGCATTCACAACTTCTGCCATAACTTTCATACGTGCACCACCGCCCAGTTTCATCTGGTCGATGTGTATGGGTGCATTGGCATTGGTCTCGATCCTATGCAGCGTATCAATTGCCATCCCACGTCTCACATTTATTAGAAGTTCACATGCGGGAACAGTTGTTGAAAATTCAACCTTGCCCACAAATGATACTACATATTCAAGATCATAGGCATGCTTAGGACCAAGATATATCTTGCAACCAAGTTCTTTTTCAACATTATAAAAGTTTCCGGAAACGAGTCCGGGAACAAATATTATATAAGTACCATGTAAATTGTCAGGTAGAACACCTGAAGCTTGCTGTACCTGTATGGCATTCAGTAGTTTATGGGGAGTAATGAATGCAGCAACATCAGTATCTATGATCAAAACATCTGCTTTTGATTGTACTGCAAGCCGAACCGTTTGTTCTGCAAGATGTCCGGTCACAACTAGAATATTCATGGCTTCTGGCTTCAAAACAATTAATTAAATATATATAAATGGTCATATCCGATTATGCCATCATACTGGAAACCGGATATGACTGATGGTATGATATTTGCTCCGATCATCGGATAATATCAATGATTGTACCACCGTTGCTTATTGCACCAAACGGCTCAATAACTGTTTTATGTGGCATATTTGTTTGACGGTTCGAACGACCATACATGGGCTGTGCCTGAGGTACTGGTGCTGCAATTTCTACGACATTTGTACGATAGTGAGGTCCGAGGACCTGTGCGGATTGGACACCGGTCATGATTGCCATGACACGTATCTTGCCTTCGTAATCCTCTCTTATGCGTGCGCCCCAGATGACATTTGCATCAGTTGAAAGCTCATACGTAAGGGATTGTGCAACTTCTTCTGCCTCTTTGAGACTCATATCAGGCCCACCGGTGATATGTACAAGACTACCTGTTGCGCCTTTGTAATCCACATCAAGCAGAGGGTGATTCAGTGCTGTACGAACAACATCAGTACTCTTATCCTGTCCCTTTGCTTCACCGACAAGCATAACTGCGACACCGCCACAACCCATAATCGACCTGATGTCCGCATAATCAAGATTGATAAGTGATGGCATAGTTATGGTTTCGGTAATTCCTTTTACGGTCTCTGATATCAACTGGTCCATCACTGAAAATGCCTGTTCTATTGGTAGGTTTGGTACATAGTCCAGTAACCTGTTGTTGTCCATAACGATTACCGTATCAGCCGCACGGCGCAATTCTTCCAGACCTTCTTCTGCTTTAAAGGTGCGTGCTCTCTCAACCCTGAACGGACTGGAAACCATACCAACCACGATAGCACCTTGTTCCTTTGCGACCTCTGCCACAACAGGAGCGACTCCGGTTCCGGTTCCACCGCCCATACCTGCTGTTATGAATACAAGGTCACTGTCCTTAAAGACATCTTCAAGTGTACCACGCGCAAGTTCGGCAGCCTTTTTACCTGTTTCAGGATAACCACCGGCACCAAGTCCGCGAGTGAGTGTTTTACCCACAAGGATCTTTTTGTCAGCACGTATGTGGTCAAGATGTTGTTTGTCAGTGTTGATGGCAATTGTGTCCGCACCATCAATACCAATATTGTATAGGCGGTTTATTGTGTTGTTACCAGCACCACCACAGCCCACTATTGTGATTCTTGGAAGACCGAAGCCCTCAAGTTCATCATTAATTGTGGTTGTCTGTCGATACTTTTTCTCTTTCTCTGTGTATTTTAATGCTTCTTGAACTATAGATTGCACATTCATCCCCTCTCCTGGACTTTGCATTTTGCCGTTATAATATACATACATATATCTTTTATGTGAGAGATGCCAACATCTCCGATCGACGGAGTAGTTTTTCACCTCTTTGATCTACAAGATCACGTACAGCCGTCCTGATTGCCTCGCTTACAGACGGAAATTCACCCTGATTTACCATATAGTCGATCATTTTTAGTTGCTGTTCCGGGAGTCTGATCGTTATACGCTCCATATTTAGTGTCCGTTCTTTTGATATCCTGTTGTCAGACGAATGTCGGACAGGCGTATGACAAAAGTCTGACGATAGTCAGACCTGTGTATGCCATTTGTCTGCTGAAAATATGACGCTTGTCTGACACACTATTTGTACATAGTTATATATAAGACTGTCGTATACGCAGGCCTTGGGATAAAAACCGGATTGTACACCGACTTCATACATAGGTAGAAAGGCTCATTACTTTCTGCATATTAGCTATTAACTACATAAATAAAGCACTCATCCCCCATTAGTTACAAAATAAGATTCGATGAATGCCAACTCCCGATCCCTTTCTTTATTTTTTCGTTTTCCAATGTATGGAAGACGAATGCATAAAGTCAAACATTTAGGACTACACAATGTTTTTGCTTGTGCACAAGATATATCATATAATACATCCTATTTGCCAAGTCAAACAAATGACATTTCGCTATATCGACTAATAAACAACCAAAATTATACTAAATCCGGTAAAAACATGTCCAATGCAGCACTTGATATTGTAGAATTATTATTGACCGCACAGATATACAACAAATATCCTGAGATGGATGTCAACGATCTCCCCAAAAACATACGTAAGAATTACTGGAGCGCTGAACACAAATCCGTCCCGAAACCGATCAAGGTTTCCATATCCGATGTCGTATCCCTATATGACATCCCGGATGTGAAAAACGTTGTAAAATCGTTTCCCTTTATCGATGTTGATGATCTTGAATTTAATGTAATTATCACTTCTTTTGGTGTTGGTGCGGAATGGTTTGAAAAGCAAGAGGATGCAGAAGAGAGGGTTGCGAACAACCCAACACTTGCATTCTATTTTGAAAAGAAAAAGTCATCTAATGCCGATTATAAAAAAGCCCGCGCAAGATCCAGGCCAAAGGAAGTTGATAGGGAATGGATCGAATCCCTGAAAAAGGAAGTTGCAGATGAGGAGGGCGGGGATGACATGCTCAAACTGGTATACATTGTGGCCCCTGAAGATGTGCGGCAGCCCCTTGATGACCTTGTCCTGACAAAAGACCAGGAAGATGATGTAGAAAAGATCGTAAAGGCTATCCAGTACAGGGAATACCTCAAGCGGATCGGTCTTTATGATGTTGGAAAACTGTTATTTGTAGGACCTCCCGGGACGGGTAAGACATCTGTTGCCAGTGCACTGTCTGAGTATCTATCAATACCTTTTATTGAGGTTAAACTTTCAATGATAACAGACCAATATCTTGGTGAGACTGCAAAGAACATAGACCGTGTTTTTAATCTTGCCAAAAGACTGAATCCGTGTATATTATTCATTGACGAGTTCGATTTTGTTGCAAAGACCAGGGCATCGGATGAACATGCAGCACTCAAGCGTGCAGTGAACACGCTGCTAAAAGCAATTGATGAGATCAGTTTAACAAATGATGGTGTATTACTCATAGCTGCAACGAATCATCCGAAAATGCTAGACAGTGCAGCGTGGAGAAGGTTTGATGAGATAATGCGTTTCCCGCTGCCCGATGGTGATATGAGAAAAAGGATACTGGATATCGTACTCCGGGACATCGAAGGCAATATTGAAACAGAAGAGATAGCATCCCTGACTAAAGGGTATGCAGGTTCAGATCTCCGAATGGTTGTACGTGAGGCAGTCCTAAGTGCGCTGGTTGAAGAAAGGATGTCAATTACCCGAGATGATATGCTAAATGCTGTTAGTAATTTCAATGAGCGTGCAGACATTCGTACCGATGAATATTTGACTTAAATCTCCATCCGAAATTGTCATGATATGGGTTTTCCATGAAAGTTACACTGCTTGGTACGGGTGATGCGACAGGCACGCCGGTCATTGGATGTAATTGTCCGGCATGTATGGACGCCATAAACGGCGGAAAGAGTCGAAGGCTGCGTTTTTCAATTCTTATTCAGTCAGACCATGGGCAGGTGCTTATTGACACAGGTCCGGATCTCAAGTGGCAGATGATCGATAACGATATCAAACGAGTTGATGCGGTTATATGGACCCATGGCCATTATGACCATTATGCCGGATTCGGGGAATTCCACAGGATACAATACAATGTCAATGTGTACGGAATAAAGGAAACACTTGACTATATACTCGATTATCTCTATTTTTTAAAGCCAATCAGGCACGACGTTTTAATGTATGAGCCGTTCGGATTGATCGGGCTTACGTTCATGCTGTTCGAAGTGAAACACCCTCCTGCGAAAAATGCCGTGGGAGTCATAGTATGCGAGGGTGATAAAAAGTTAGTGATAACCGGAGATACAATGAAAGATATTCCTTCAAAAAGCATGGAATTTATCCGGCATCCTGACCTGTTAATAGCAGATGGGATCGTGCCGCCTGCAATTACTGCTAAAAAACATATGAATGCACAAGAAGCTATGGAACTTGCAGAAGAGATCGGGGCAAAAGAAGTTGTTTTGACACATTTAAGCCACTATTTCGAACCGCATGACGTGGCGTCGAAAACAATGCCGCTTGGGTATGATGGAATGGTTTTTGAGTTATAGGTGCTATTCGACAATTATTGAAAGTAATATTATGGTTCTGGCTTGTCCCCATCAGGACAAGTAGATTAAAACCATCTGTTATCAATAAAATTGCTACATGCTAGAATCACTTTGATTCATAATCTTTATATTACACTGTAGTCTTAATACTGCAATTGCCTGCTATAAATATCTGACATAAAGTGTGAAAAAATCATGAAGATTGTAATGAAATTCGGTGGTACATCCATCGCAGACGGGAAAAAGATTCGACACGTCGCTAAACTTTTAAAAAGTTACCACGACAACGGCAATCAGGTCGTAGCAGTAACATCCGCACTCGGGAACGTGACTGATGGCTTGCTTGAGAATTCAATGGATTCATTAAAAAAAGGTAACGTGACCCATGTAAAAAAATTCATAGCGAACTTAACCAAAAAACACTATGCTGCCATTGATGATGCCATTGATAATGCCATTGATAATGCCATTGATAATAAGAAGATCATTGAGGATACCAAACAAATTATCGATAGCAGGATCGATGAACTGGAAAAAGCACTCATCGGCATCTGCTACCTTGGAGAACTTACACCGCGCTCGCTCGATTACATTTCATCTTATGGTGAGAGACTTGCAGTGCCTATTGTCTGTGGTGCTATCAAGTCACTAGGAATAAAGTCACAGGCATTTACAGGCGGCGAGGTAGGCATTGTCACCACCGATGAATACGGTAACGCAAGACCACTTGAAATTACATATACAAATATAAAAGAACAACTCACCCCGTTTATTTATAACTATATACCTGTTGTGACCGGTTTTATTGCAAAGAACGAAGACGGGATAATCACAACACTCGGACGGGGTGGCTCGGATTTCTCGGCATCTATCATCGGTGCAGCGATTCGGGCAGACGAAATATGGCTGTGGAAAGAGGTTCATGGTATTATGACCAGTGACCCGAAGATCGTGCCTGAGGCTAAACCAATTCCCCAGATCTCGTATGTCGAAGCCATGGAATTGTCATTTTTCGGGGCAAATGTCCTGCACCCAAGGTCCATTGAACCTGCAATCAGGCATGGCATACCTGTTCGTGTAAAGAATACATTTGATATCGATTTTGCCGGCACCCTGATAGTTGCCGACCAGACGCAGAGTGATGACGTAGTAAAAGCAGTAACGCTCATTCGTAATGTCGCGTTGGTGAACATTTCCGGTGCAGGAATGGTCGGAACGATTGGTACGGCTTCAAGGGTATTTACTGCACTTGCCAAAGCAGGTGTGAACATTATCATGATCAGCCAGGGTTCGTCAGAAGCAAACATGTCCATTGTTGTGAATGAGTCACATTTAAGTGCAGCAGTCAACGCTATCAAATACGAATTTGATCATGGTGTTGTGAGGGATGTCAACCCTGACAAGAATATCTGTGTGGTAGCAGTCGTTGGTGCAGGAATGGCAGGCATACCGGGTATCGCAGGCAAGGTGTTTGGTGCACTTGGGGATGCAAAGGTCAATGTTATTATGATCAGCCAGGGTTCTTCACAACATAATATCTCATTTGTGGTGAGTGAAAATACTGCAATTCAGGCAGTCAAAATCCTACATGATGTTTTTGAACTTGAAAAATGATCGTTTTGAATATAATTATTACTAAGGGGTATAACGTTGAGCAGCAAACATTTAACATATGCAGATTCGGGTGTTGATATTAAACAGGAAGAGACTACTATCAGGGCACTTACATCCCAGATGACCTACAGGCGCACCGGACTTGGCGCACCCCTTACTGATATCGGACATTACGCAGGTCTTATCGATTTCGGGGAATATGCACTTGCAATGGCAACCGATGGCGTGGGTTCAAAAGTATTGATCGCAAATGAGATGAAACGGTGGAATACTATTGGAATAGACTGTGTTGCAATGAATGTCAACGACCTGCTCGCCCTGGGTATCGAGCCACTGTCTTTTGTGGATTATCTTGCACTGGAAACCCATTCCGAAAATTTTGCGAAACAGATCGGTGAAGGTCTTGTTAAAGGTGCAGAGATATCACGCATGACAATTGTAGGCGGCGAAACTGCAACTCTTCCGGAGATAATAAAAGGCTTTGATCTGGCAGGCACCTGTCTTGGCATGGTTAAAAAGAACGAGATAATCACAGGTGAACGTATCCGGACCGGTGATGTGATGGTAGGAATTCCTTCAAGTGGTGTACATAGTAACGGATATACGCTTGTAAGGCAGATCATCAAGGAATCGGACTATTCCTACCATGACCTATTTCCCAATGATCCATCAACCACTATCGGGGACGAACTTCTTATTCCAACCCGGATATATATGGAAGTTCTGGATGTTATAAAGGAATGTGACGTACACGGACTTGCCCATATTACCGGAAGTGGTCTATTAAAGCTTACAAGAGTTTCGGATCTTGGATTTGATATCTATGACCCGATTAAGCCAAACGATATTTTTAAATTCCTGCAAAGTGAAGGCGGGGTGACTGATCTTGAGATGTATAAGACATTCAATATGGGCATGGGATTTTTAATTATCCTTCCAAAGAACGATGCAAAGAAGGCGGCAAGTATGACAGGCGGCAAGATTATCGGAAGAATTGTTGATAGAGGAATTAAAGTTCGTAATCTTATTATTGAATAATTTCTAATGATTATGGAATCAAAATATGTCATGTATCAATGAAATAACTGATGAGATAATGTTAAGCAATGCTACTCCTAAACAGTGTGAGGATTTTGTTAAAAAGAACACTGATGAAATGTTTAATGTACCTGCCGGATACAAAGTTCGCGGTGTGGCTCTTATGGGAAAAAATACGATCCCTGTTGGTATCAGTGGTTCGGATATTATATTCCAGTTCGTGAAACCTTGCCGTGGATTTTATGTTCTTAAAATTAAGGATGCACAGGATGAGATTGATCGGCTTCATGCAAAATTTAAAAAATAGGTGATTGGCAGCAATTTTTCAAATTGAAGTGGAATGTTGGCTTTGACCAGAATTCGTTACTGTATTGTTATGAAAGTTATTTGATGAGTGTTGTGTTATGCATGTTATTGTTTGTTCGGTTTTATCAGTCGTCCAAACATTTCAACAGTACATCCGAATGCAGCAGAGCTGCGGAATATAGTTATTACCCAAGTTTGACAGTTCTCACTCTTTCTTGAAGATAATTTATCTTCTTTACTCTAAATTTTTCAATATTTGTCAGGAAAACCCATTTGACAGTTGAATAATTGTCAACATGAATTCTACGTAATTCCTTGTTTTCCCCTCAAAATCAGGTATTCATTGGGTCGAAATTTGCATAAATGAAATTTTAAGCGTCATTTTTCATGTGATTCCCCGTAACTGTCAAATTCGTTGGTGGATTTTTTGCTAAATTTGTTGGACTGATCACTGAGCAACTCGTTGAGTTTCGATGAGCATGAAAATAAAAAATATTTTTTGATTATACCTGTTTTAACTGTCAAATTGCAAGTTTAAAAATAAGCTAAAAATTATAAAAATCGCATTCAACAGACTACTATCTATCTGTCAAATTGAATGAGGAAAAAAACCTTAAAAAACGAATGATAGAACTGATTAATAAAGGATACAATCAGCAAGAAATTTAAGTGTCAAACTTGGGTTATTAAGGTTAAGTTCAAGATTAAGGTTAAAGTTAAGTTCAAGATTAAAGTTAAGGTTAAGTTCAAGATTAAGGTTATGTTCAAGGTTAAGTTCAAGATTAAGGATGGTCAGGCATTCCTTATTTAGGGTGGATTAATATTCCGAGCACACAATCACTTTTGTACCGGATTCTATTTCTTTGACGTTCACTTTACCGATCAGTTCAAGGGTTGTATTGGCCTTTGCAAATGCGATAAAACACCCGGGACGCACAATCATTTCTCCTCCACAGGTCGCATATCCTGCAATTTTGACCTCATCGAGTAGTGTCAGGTTATTTTTAATTTCAATGCTGCCGCTGATCTCTGTGCGTGACCCTATAATCGCATTATCAGCCTTAACATCCCCTTTTACAAACGAGCCCTTGCCAAGTTCAAGTGAGCCGCTGACCATCAAACCTTTCCAAAAATTAGCACCGGCCCCGACCATCATGTTACCATTTAATGATATCGCGTCCTCAAAATATGCATTCTTCTGTACAATATACGTGTCAGAACCTGCATGGTACTTGATGAATTCGTTGTTCATTTTAATCACATAATACACTTATTCGTATAACTATATAGTATGATTTTATGCTTTTCCTTCGCTACCAAAGATTCCGATCTTATATCTGACAACTTCTTTGATAGCATCCCGTGCAGGTCCGCATATTTTTCGCGGGTCGTACACATCTGATTTTGTGACAACTTCCCTTACCGCATCCCTGAATGCCAGGCGGAGTTCGGTATCGATATTGATCTTGTTTATCCCGAGTTTTACAGCCTTTATAATACTATCTTCTGGTATGCCGGAAGCACCGTGAAGCACAAGCGGTATGTCTATTTTGTTGTCGATTTTCTCAAGTCTTCCAAAATCAAGTTTTGGCTCACCTTTGTAAATTCCATGCGCGCTACCGATAGCAACGGCAAGCGAATCAACATCCGTCGCTTCAACAAACCTAACCGCTTCATCAGGGTGTGTGAACACGGAATCTTTTTCATCCACGGAAATGTTATCCTCAACTCCGACAAGCCGCCCGAGTTCAGCCTCTACGGAAATACCGCAGGGGTGCGCAACATCAACGACTCTTTTTGTAATTGCAACGTTTTCTTCAAAAGGCAGGTGTGAACCATCGATCATAATAGAGGTGAACCCGTGCCGTATACACTGGAGTATCACATCAAAATCCGTGCCATGGTCAAGGTGCAAGGTTACGGGTGTATCGGTTTTAGAAGCTGCGATCTTTGCAATGGCTTCAAGATATTCAATACCGGCATAACTGATTGCACCCTGGCTTGCTGCAAGGATCACAGGTGCATTCATCTCTGATGCAGTGGTGACAATTGCCTGTGCGATCTCCATATTATTGATGTTAAACGCTCCAACCGCGTATCCATCTTCGTTTGCGGCATCCAGTACTTCTTTATTTGTAACTAAAGGCATGATTACTCCTCATTATATTTGGATTGATATTTCTTATTGTAGTAATTGAGTTTGTTGATTATAAATGCTACTCTTCCACCAATACGTTCGTCATTAATCTTAATTATTATACCCCGCATCTCTGCTGCGATTGGGATTAGATATGGTCAATGCAACTCTTTGTAGCCAAGACCATGAGATACCACACATCTTGCTGTGGGAACTTCATCAAGAAACCACCTAATCAAACACTGTTTTTCCACTATATCGTACCTATTTAACGCCTTTAGCACTCATAAGCACATGCTGCATAAGTACGGAGATCGTCATCGGTCCCACTCCGCCAGGTACGGGTGTGATGAGTGATGCTTTTTTAACAACATTATCAAAATCAACATCCCCATACACTTTACCATCCTTCTCGGTAATTCCGACATCGAATATAACGACGCCTTTTTTTACCATATCGACTTTTATAAGGTGTTTAACACCTGTCGCCACAATAAGTATGTCGGCATCCAGTGTGAATTTCCTGATATCATCGGTATAAACATGGCATACTGACACCGTAGCATTGCGATTTAAAAGTATCACAGCCATTGGTTTCCCAACCACATTACTGTGCCCGACGATAACAGCATGTTTACCCTGAATTTCCACACCGTACTCTTCCAATGCACGAAGCACACCTTCCGGCGTACATGGCACAAATCCTTCGTTTCCAATCAAAAGTTGTCCCATATTATAAGGATTGAAACCGTCCACATCCTTTGACGGGTCAATCGATAACATGACCGCCTGCTCATTGATGCTCACGGGAAGTGGAAGTTGTACCAAAATACCGTGAATATCATCCCTGTTATTTAGCGTACTTATTATATCAATAAGTTCTCCCTGCGAGATAGTTTCCGGAAGGGGGATATCCTCTGCAAATACCCCCACCCGTTCACATGCCCTGTGTTTCAATCGGACATACATTCCGGATGCAGGGTCATCACCGACAAGTATTGTTGCAAGACCGGGAGTTATCCCGCGGTCGAGTTTTAGATCCTCTACGCCCTTTTTGACTTCCGCTTCAAATTTATTTGCAAGTTTTCTGCCATCTATTATTTTTTCATCGATCATATCCGGATCAATACCATCATCCGTCATCATACATCACACCTGCTGTTTAGCTTTACACAACCTGATCATATGTTTTTGTACACAGGAAATCGGTTGCAAAGTTGCTGGACATCTGCATTGACGATGTCAAGAACGTGCTGGTCATTCACATTACTAATAACAGTAGCGATCATATCTGCGATCTCTTCCATCTCTGCTTTTTTCATACCTCGTGTTGTCACAGCCGGAGTGCCGATCCTAACACCGCTTGTTATAAACGGGCTTCTGGTCTCGAATGGGATCGTGTTCTTGTTAAGTATGATCCCTGCCCTGCTAAATGCAGTCTCGGCATCCTTACCTGTCATATCGAACTTGTTGAGATTCAAAAGCATCATGTGATTATCAGTACCACCCGATACGAGATCAAAACCGTTTTCGATCAACATGGCAGCCAGTGTTTTTGCATTTTCAATGGTCTGTACCTGGTCATCCTTGTATTGCTGTCCCTGTGCTTCCTTAAATGCCACAGCTTTTGCTGCAATAATATGCATAAGTGGTCCGCCCTGAATACCAGGGAATACTGCCTTATTGATTGCCTTTGCGTATTCTTCTTTGCACATAATCATACCACCACGTGGACCGCGCAGTGTCTTGTGGGTCGTGGTGGTGACAAAATCAGCATAAGGAACCGGATTCTGGTGCACACCTGCTACAATAAGTCCTGCAATGTGGGCTATATCTGCCAGAAGATACGCACCCACCTCATCTGCAATTTCCTTGAAACATTTGAAATCGATCTCACGTGGATATGCGGATGCACCTGCAACGATCATCCGAGGTTTGTTCTTCTTTGCAAATTCCATCAAAGAATCATAATCAAGAGTTTCAGTTTCCTTATCAACACCATAAGGTGCTATATTGTACAACTGGCCTGCAAAATTCACAGGGCTGCCGTGTGATAGGTGACCACCATGTGTCAAATCCATGGACATGATCGTGTCGCCGATCTTGAGCACAGAAAAATAGACTGCCATATTCGCGCCTGAACCAGAGTGTGGCTGGACATTAACATGCTCTGCACCAAACAGATCTTTAGCTCTCATTATTGCAAGATCTTCGGCAATATCAACAAAATCACAGCCACCATAGTAGCGCTTGCCGGAATATCCTTCTGCATACTTGTTCGTCATAATCGAGCCCTGTGCTTCCATGACAGCCCGACTCGTATAGTTCTCTGATGCGATCAGGTTCAATTTATAATCCTGGCGTTCCGCTTCCTTTTCAAGCACTTCTGCGATTTGGGGATCTGTTTCTGAAATATAAGACATGTGTTTCCTCACCATTTGGTTATCTGTGTTATTGTAACTATATAAATGGATATAAATGTCAAATAGGTTTAAATTTGAATCGTAACAATCCCTATTTTGAAACTCTAACAATCCGCCCTTCCACTTTAAGTTTACCCTCAATGAACAATTTTATAGATCGGGGGTATATCATGTGCTCCTGTTCCAAAATACGTTCCGATAGCGAATCCTCTGTGTCCTTTTCAAGCACGGGAACACAACTTTGTAGTATTATCGGACCTGTATCCATTCCCTCATCAACGAAATGTACAGTGCATCCTGACACTTTCACTCCATAATCCAGTGTTTGCTTGTGGGAATGCAATCCTTTAAATGAAGGGAGCAAGGTCGGATGTATGTTCAGGATCCTGTTTTTATAAGCACTTATTACATCTTTGCCAACGATACGCATATATCCGGCAAGCACTATCAGTTCAGTGTCATAACTGGCAAGGACCTTTAAGAGTTCCTGATCATATCCCTTACCTTTACCCTTAAAATCGGCCGGATCAATGAAAACCGCATCGATTCCATAATTTTTTGCGCGTTTTAGTGCATAGGCATCCGCCACGTTGCTGATGACTACACGGATTGTCGCATTTCCAATGTTACCACTCTCGATATTGTCAATAATGGCTTGAAGATTGGAACCTCGGCCTGAAACTAGAACGGCAATGTTGGTTTTGGTTTTAGTATTAGTACTGATGTTGCTCATTGTGAGGTCATAGGGGATAAATATATATTAGTTTTTGGGATTCCCCTTTCTCTTCAGACACATTGTTTTTTCTTTCGCTCATGGACAAGTGTGTCAAGTTCATCACAATCTGACAATTTATCCAGTTCACATTGTTCAATGAGCACCGTACTGTCAACGGATCTCAACTTGCTGTGCCCTTCTATTATGAAAACAGACTGTGTCATAGTGACCTTGGAAATACTGCTCATAAGATGGGCGCGCTTGATCATGGCACTGCTGTATTCGCTCACACCTGTCAACATGACGTTTGTACCATCACTTGATATTGCTTTAAACGGTGCCTGGGATGTGGGCAGTACGTCATAACCAAGTGTATGTATTAAACTTAAAATATTGTCATCAGGCACTTTTTCACTGTATTGACGTTGTGCAACCTGTTTTTTCTCAAATGACTTTAGAATATCAATGGAGCGTGCAATTGCTATATCAAGCAGTTCTTCTATCTGCAACACAATATCGATGGATGCATCCATGCCACCTTCCTCATATTTGCTGATGGTCCTTCTGGATACACCAAGTTGTGATGCAAGTGCACCAAGCGAGAGAGACCGATCCATCCTTGCAGATTTTAATACGTTCCCATCGATCGAAATATATAAACCGCCTGGGGCTGCCGATACCAGCGGGGGTACTTCTTCAATGAAATAATCGAACAATGTCTGGATATTCAGCGATGGAATATCATATCTTACATAAACCACATTGTCCTCAAGAAACTGGTTACGGGTTTTAGCCCCAACTACCAGCACCGAACCGCCAAAATACTGTGCAAGTGTTTTCATCTCATGTGCAGTATCTTTATTCAGGCCGTCAATATTATACAGGACCTTGCAAAATAAGAGGATATCATCTTTTCTTGCAGCAAGATCAAAGCTTCGCGGCCTGATATTGCAACGATCCGAGACAATGAAACCTGCGACTTCCAGTACGTCAACAATCTGGTGTATCAAGATATCTTTTGCCATAACATTTAAATTATCTGTTTGCACATCTATATATAATTGGCCATTATGACCTTGACACTTTTTAATATATTCCGGATAAACGGATCATAGCAAAAAAGATTCACTGCAGAGGGGCTTATTTTTCTCTGCGTGCCTCTGCGTTTTTCCAAACCATTCCGGAAGATAATAAAAAGTCTCGCTTTTCAAGCCAACAAATAAATATAATATGCGTCATCGTTTAAGAGTGATACAATTATAGAACACGGATTTTGCAGATGACACGGGCGCACATAGATTAACCCCTATCGTGGAGATCCATTGAATTCTTGTGATCTTTGTTCTCTTTTAATCATGGATTGAAAATGATTTCGATCTTTTAAAGTTCGAAAAACGGCACCATTTGAATAAATTCAATTTTAACCAATGACCGATAAAATTTAATAAATATCACATTATAATACAATTGGTTGTATATATATATATATATGTGTGTGTATATATATATGTATATATTCAGCATATTTCCAAAATCTGGATGGCGATCTTAAATGAGCAATGAGGAACAAATTAAATCCGGCAATATGAAAATGGAGTGGGCACGCGATCACATGCCCGTTCTTGCAATTATAAGGGAACAATTCAAGCATGAAAAACCGCTTGAGGGGCATAGGGTCGGAATGGCACTGCACGTTGAGGCAAAGACTGCCGTGCTTGTTGAAACGCTTGCATCAGGAGGTGCGGAAGTTGCGATTTGTGGATGCAACCCGCTAAGTACACAGGATGATGTCGCACTGGCACTGGATACACGTGATAAGATATCTTGCTTTGCAAAATATGCATGCACAAATGATGAATATTATGAAGCCATTAACAGGGTCCTGGATTTTGATCCTGATATCACAATCGATGATGGTGCTGACCTGATCTTCAAGATGCATACCGAGCGAAAGGATATGCTTGCTACAATTATCGGTGGTTGTGAGGAGACAACAACCGGTATCCACAGGTTAAAAGCAATGGAACGCGATGGAGCCCTCAAGATGCCTGTTATTGCGGTCAATGATGCGATGACAAAATTTATGTTCGATAACCGTTATGGAACCGGACAATCAGCGTGGGATGGAATTATCAGGACAACGAATTTGCTTGTTGCAGGTAAAAATGTGGTCGTAGGTGGATATGGATGGTGTGGAAAGGGTGTTGCGATGCGTGCTGTGGGACTTGGTGCAAATGTCATCGTGACCGAAGTAGATCCGATACGTGCGCTGGAAGCGCGTATGGATGGTAATAACGTTATGACAATGAATGAAGCCGCAAAGATCGGTAATATGTTTATTACCACTACCGGAAACCGCGATATTTTAACAAAAGAACATTTTGGGGTTATGAAAGATGGTGCCATTCTCGCAAATTCAGGTCATTTCAATGTAGAGATCAATCTGGATGATCTTACATCTATGGCTAAATCTGTCAGGACTGTGCGAAATAATATCAAGGAATATGACCTGGGGGACAGGCGCATTAATGTTCTTGCGGATGGAAGGCTTGTAAACCTTGCAGCAGGCGATGGTCATCCTGCCGAAGTGATGGATATGAGTTTTGCAAACCAGGCACTGTGTGTGCGTTATATTGCAGAGAATAAGTTAATTAATGGTGTTCATGCTGTACCACATGAGCTGGATCTATATGTTGCTAATTTGAAACTTGAGTCAATGGACATCAAGATAGATGAACTCACAGATGAACAATCCGAATATATGTGTGGATGGGAATGCGGAACATAGTTTAAATCCATATTAAAGATTACTGTGGCAGCGTTAAAAATCGCTAAATAGATACATTATTTTGTGTCCACTTCAAAAAACATGGTAAAATGCATATTCGGATTATCTAAATCAAGTGCTAAAAGCATCTTTCGATATCAAAATGGAGTCAGTTACCCTTGGATTTGAAGCGGATACATTGTTTTTATTATTACTTATAAATACAACCCCTATTCCCATAACTCCCTGAGTCGGGATCACACCTCAATCGAATTGGATATTTTTAACAACACCCAATGGTTTTTTAGCCTGTTGTGGTTTTCTAGTATCCTTTAGACACTTTTGAATATATTCCGGATAAACGGATCATGGCAAAAAAGATTCACCGCAGAGGAGACTTATTTTTCTCTGCGTGCCCCTGCGGTTTTCCAAACCATTCCGGAAGATATACTACTCCGCAAGTCAAATTTACAACCATTTTGTGATGGAACAAATGCAGCAAAGCAAACTGATAACTGAAAGTTACAAAAAGCTGACTCGGTTTAGTATAATAAAAAGTCCCATCTTTTAATGCCCTGCACCACTTTTACTCTTACCGATACGAAAATGACGTTTTTTGCCATACCAATTATACCTATTTCATGAGAATCTCCGAAACCAATTTTGCACCATCCCCTTCCCCGATCACAGTAATCATATCACCTAATTCCAAAACCAAATTACCGTGCGCTATAATTGATTGATTATCCCTCCTTACCATCATTAATAGGCTATTTTCAGGGAATGACATTTCCTTTATGGCTTTTCCGACAATCTTTGGATTTGTGACCTTTACTTCCAGTATCTCGCCTTCGTCCCCTACTTCGCACATAGAGAACATATTAGGCCTGCCAACCATATTATCGAGAACCAACGCAGTGGTCATTGCAGGGCTCATGGAGCGAATCCCCAGATCCCAGAATGCATGCATATTATCAATATTGTTCACCCTTGCAACCAGCTGTTCTTCCTTGAATCCGAATTTACTCTTTGCGATCTGGCACACAAGGAGATTCGTATTATCCTGGTCTGTGGTACTCACAATATATTTTGCATGTTCGACCCCTGCCTTTTTCAAAACATTGATATCCCCTGCATCACCGTGTATTACCCGAATTCCAATGTTTAACAACTTCTGGCAATTCTCCTCAGATGTATCAATCACCACAACATTCTCACCGCGCTTCTCAAAACGACCGGCTAATGTACGACCCACTTTGCCGCCTCCGACTATTATAATTTCCATAGGTATCACTCCTAATAAACGTGCAGCATACTTTGAAAGAGTACCTGTCAAAACTACAGTAATAATCACGGTCAAAAAAACAAGACCAACAAGCGTTTGTCCACCAGTGATCCCCAGTAAATCGAGTTTGAGCGCAAAATACGTCGCAACCGATGCAGGAACTACGCCTCTTGGACCTATAAAAGAAATAAATAGTTTCTCATTAGTATTGAAACGCGCGCCCTTTACAGAAACAAATACTGCGATCGGTCGAATAAGGACAACAAGCAGGAGCACAATAGCGACACCGCCCGAACCTATCAATGCGATGTCATCAAATCTCAACATTGATGCAAGAAGGATAAAGATTAAAGACAGCATTATGAAAACAAGATCTGACTTGAACTCCTTAATCGTTTGCTTATACGGCGTTCCGGACGTACCCATAATAATGCCAAATATCGCAACAGCCAGTATCCCGGATTCATTTCCAAACGACTCCGAAATCACATAAGTCGCAAGAACCAGTGCCAGTGTGATCAATCGGGCTGTTTGTTCGGTGATCACAGGACCTTTTGTTAAGAATCGGTCCAGTACTACACCACTGGTCACTCCCATCAAAACACCTATGAACAAACGGTATACGATAAATCCGATCGCTTCTATACCTGATAATTGTGACACGATCCACTCAAACACCATTGCTGCCAGTATTACACTTGCCGCATCATTTAGAACACCTTCAAGTTCCAGCACCTTGCTCACTTTATGGTTTATGTGCAGGTTGCGAACTATTGGCGTAATCACAGTCGGACCGGTTGCTGTTACCAGTGCTCCAAAAAGAGCTGCAAGTTTGATATCGATATCAAGGAACAGGAAAGTGAGTAACGTAGCACCGGCAAAAGTAATCAATACGCCAATTGTCGTAAGTTTTAATATACTTTTTTGGATGGTTCTCAGGTGCCTGATATCTATATGTAACCCACCATCAAAAACAATTATGGCAACAGAAAATGAAACGATCGCTGTTAAGCCATCCCCTGACATGGTGGGATCAAAGATGTTTAGCACCTCAGGTCCTATGAGCACACCTTCTATTAACAAAAATACAATGACAGGAATATTATAAATATGACTGAGAAAACGTGCTGCAAGCCCCAGTCCCAGCACAGATACAACCAATTTTAACAGATATATCGAATCCACGATCAATCCTCGAATTGTATGTACGTGATACATCTCGATACAGGAATGTTCATCGATATCCTCCAGGTTTCTGTGTGACGGGTTTAATGGTTATATCCAGGCAAATATGATTTTTGCGTGGTGACTGGAACGTATCCGATCCCCCATAACTAAAATATGTTACATATGCAACTCGGACCATGTAACTCTCCGTCATGGACAAAGATCATTTAAATGACACTAATAAATATGGAAACCTGTTTCTTAATGAGACTTGAAAAGATCACTTAAAATGTGATGTGAACTACATATTCCAGACTAACAGGATATTATTGCATGATACAATAACCATAATCGCATTACCAACGTTCTAACTATTAACTACAGTTCTTCCATGTCAGGTAGATGTGACTTTTCTATACATTCAAAAGTCCTGTCAAAATCCGGATACAATTCGGAATTATCCATCAATTCGCTATATGCTTCATGTCTTGGACTGATGATCATGATATGTGCAGGCGGATGAATCTTCTTCAATCTACTTATTGCCGCACCTGCATGATTGTCCAGTTCTACCAGTGCTGCTGAACTACAAGTGTCCCTTAGCGGAACCCCCATAACACTGGTAAGAATATGATCTGCATAATTCGGTTCTATTCGTTTTGGCTGGCATGAAAATCGCATATGCCCATACTGTTCCAAATCATGTAAAGCTATTTTTACCTTGTCCGCGTCATCAGCGCGAACCACTGCAAATGATTTCATTTTTTCCTCCACTACCGCTAATTGGTAGCCCCCCTTTAATATTAATAAATAGCACCTTACACTATATGAATCTTTTCGCTTGAATTTATAATATAGTGTTTTGAATTTTTATAATGTAGTATTCAAATCCAAAATGAATTGAATAAATTTTGAAGCAAAAAGCCATTTGTGTATAGTCCCGAAACCTTTGACTTTATATACTCCTGGAATTAATTCCATTCTGGTTCTTGAAATTGACACACTTTCCATACATGAACAGGTTATTTTCCAAGTTCCTTCGAACGATTTGATGCAGCGATAACAGCATCCATAAATGCTGCACGTATGCCGTTTTTCTCAAGTTCGTAAATGCCGCGTATAGTTGTACCTGCCGGAGATGTAACCATATCCTTTAGTTCCCCGGGATGCGTATTAGTTTCAAGTACCATCTTTGCAGCACCAAGTACTGTCTGGGCAGCGAGCGTTAATGCACTATTTCGGTCAAGCCCTTCATAGACCGCACCATCTGCCATAGCCTCAATGACCGGAAAAATAAATGCAGGCCCACTGCCGGAAAGACCGGTTACAGCATCCATCAGGTATTCGGGAACCACTATTGCACTCCCCACAGCCCTGAATATCCCAAGTGCACATTCAGCATCACCAATAGAAGCATTTGCAGATGGACAGATCGCAGATGCAGCTTCAGCCACTGTTGCAGCAATATTTGGCATGACCCTGATAACCTTTGTGCCAGGGTTTAACCCATTTTCAATATCTACAAGAGGGACGCCAGCCGCAATTGATATCACCAGTTTATCTGGTGTGACGGATTCTTTAATATCCGAAAGAATTGATGCCAATATCTGGGGTTTCACAGCCAAGATCAGTATACCAGAACTTGAAACTATTTCATTGTTGTCAGTGGATATGTTAATACCCAGTTCATCGTGCAATCTCTTAAGTCCATCCTCATAGACATCGCTTGCATATACATTACTGCTGTCCACTGTCCCTGCATTGATAATACCACGTATCAACGCTTCACCCATTTTTCCAGCACCGATAAAACCTATCTTTTTGTTTGTCAAAGTCATACTGATTCCTTTTCCTTTATCCGACATCTAACTTAATGTAATACAAAATATCGCACTGGTTATTATAGATCCACCTGTTTCATACAAGACTGTGTAAATAGTTGCCATACGTTTAACGGTTAACAAGACACTAATTCGATTCAATCTTCTAATAATTGTTATTTAAAGAGTTCGAGTGCACCACATTCATGCAATTGCTCTTTAGAAGGACGACCGTCCTTATCCCAGCCCCGGCGTTCATAGTAAATATCAAGTATACGGCCAAACAATTCACGATCCAGATGTTCACCGGCATGAGGTCCTGTTTTAATCGGATCATTGAATGTCCGCTCGGATGGATGATCATCTGCTCGTGTAACACCCATATACAGGTTAATAGCACGCGTCAGGTTAAACAATGATCTTGACTTTTCAAGCAGGTCATCAAGCGTGACCCTGACACCAGTTGCAGCAGAATAGAACTCTGCATATGTATTCTCATCAAAACCAAGTTCGATCCAGGGCAGGCGGCATACTCCAAGCATGTCGAACAGTGGCCTGACAGTCTGGTGATAAATAACAAGATCAACCTTTTCTTCCAGTGTCCACTCTGCACCTACCTCCAGTTCCTTTGCAATCGGCCACGCGCGGGCATGGTGCGCGCCGATATCACTTGTTGCGTATGCAAGAGCCATTGTAACTCCGACCCGTGCATCATATGCAGACTGGTCCATTCCCTTCACATGAGATATTATCGGTTCCAATTGTGGAAATTTGTTGATGACACCATACGGACCCTCGGCAAGCACATCGCCAATTCCATCCCTGTTCGCAATCTTTTCCAATAATTGCATTATGGATGAATCGTCGCCCCAGCTAAGTGCGATCCCGTCCACATCCTCAAGAGTGAGC
>JBQVMC010000017.1:0-22806 GCA_052361145.1 Methanosarcinaceae archaeon | reverse complement strand
AGTTGTAGTGGTTAAGTTGTAGTGGTTAAGTTGTAGTGGTTAAGTTGTAGTGGTTAAGTTGTAGTGGTTAAGTTGTAGTGGTTAAGTTGTAGTGGTTAAGTTGTAATTTAGTGCAAGTATAAAGTTAATATAACAATATACTTTGGGTGCACCCTTTCCAACAACACTTTACCACTTCGACACCCTGTTTAAAATGACACTCGCAAATGTTTTTTGCAGTTCAACCCACCGCTTACGTTCCTCATTATCATGTTCTTCATAACTTTCATTGAGTTCATGAAATTCAGCAGACAGATCCAAAAACCCTGACCTGCTTAAAAATGGTGGAATATCATAATTAAGATTAAGATTAAGATCAACATAATCATCATTCATTGCTATGCCATCTACCGGATTCTCACTTTCCATACAATCATCTTCCTTGTATCCCTCTTCCCCATATGCCTGTTTATAAAGTTCACAGTAGAGCTCATATTCATCCATTTTTAAATATTCGTCATAGTATTTTTTCCATACATCCTTTATGAACTTTGAATCATCCTCATCGAACAATATTTTAATGTACTTTTCGTAATCATTGTAAGCAAAAACTCCTTCAAGGAACATTGATGTCCATTCATCGAACTTCTGTTTAAATTCATTCCGATTTCCGTTTTTTAAAGACGAAAAAGCATACAATATATCATGCTCCATCGAAAAATCATCTGAGTTCTCAATCGTCTTAAGCGCCTTCTCATATTCATTGGTAAGAAGATAGGCCTTACAAAGTTCATCCTCAGAGGAGTCCTCAAAAGTATCCCACATATTGATTAATTTTTGATACTCAATGATCATGTTATCAATATCTCCCATTTCAACATAGGAATTTGCAATAGCTGAAACAGGTATAATATATTCGGGATAATCCGCTGCAACTTTTTTTAACCTCTTTATTCGATCCGGAATATTCTCTGTCTCATCAAAGACTCCGAATGTGTCTTCAATACATTCAAAAAAATTAGTAGTGAATTGAACCATTGTTTATACCTCATATTCACATGAAAATATAACTTTTGGATTTAAAAGCATTGTTATTGAAACAATACCTTCGTTACATGTTGTGGACATAATATAGTTTTTGTGACACAGAGATTGTCGGAAAAGTACCTGAAAAGCGCCTAAATTGAAACTTCCAGAAATATTATTGAAACTAAATCACTATGCTGCGCCCGGTTAGGTTTAGACAGCAAATCTGAAATATTCGAAAAGTAGGCTTTTCCGACAATCTCAAAAGGATAAAATAAAGAACTAATAAGAAGTAAGGTTATTTGGAAGTACTGGTCAAACATATTTTTCAGCAATAATCTCGAACTTAGATAGAATATATCAAATGGTGCAAGAGGAATATAAATATGAATCACAAAATAATCATTTTGTTTCTATTAGCAACGGTGATGCTTAATGGTGCTGATTATGCACTTGCAACCTCTATTACAGATCCGGCAGGTGATTTTTATTTTCCGGATATTTCCGGGGTCACTGCCACTGTGGACGGAGGAAATCTTAACATTGTAATTGCATGTGTCGAAAACATTCAGGATAATGATATTGCAGGTGCTGTATTTATAGACACAGACCAGGATTATTCGACTGGTTATATTCACAGTCCGGGATACGATTATGTATATCAGTTTTTTGTCATGCCCATAATTTACTCAGATCCGATCAAATCTGTGACACTTAATGATAATATAATAAATACTGACACACTCAATATCGCAGGAAACAGGATCATTATTACAATCCCGTTATCAATACTTGGTAACGATAACGGAGATTTGGATATTGTTGTTACGACTCATACTCAAATCGTTAAGGCTCTTGATTTTGATCGTGCACCCGATTTTGGAGTGCTGAATCTAAATGATGGTTCAGTTAAAGTTCCATATCCTACTAATTCTGATGCAGGTGGATCAATTATAGATCGATTGGGCGATTCATCATCTTCAGATATAGTTGACCTTGATACAAACGTGGAAAATGGATTTTTAAACATTGTTATCACATACAATAAAAACATCGAACCTGCTGATCTATCATATGTCGATGACCTGAATGGATGGATATTTATTGATGCTGATCAAAATCTTGCAACTGGTTTTACCAATACGGAACAGGCACCACCAACATTTGGAATTGATTACCGTATCGAGTATACCATAGGTCGAATATTAGGAACAGATGCCAGTATTACTAAAATTGACCATGGATCCGATCTGGCGAAAACAGGATACCCACAAACAACAGGGGTACCCATTGGGGTGCCATACAATGATGCAACGTTTAAAGTTGTGCAAAATAAGGTTTTTCTGGGAATTCCGCTTGGTTTGCTTGGACACGATGAGGGAAATATGGACATTGTAGCTGATTCATTCACAGTTCAAAACATACTGAACGATTATGAAAGTGTACCTGATAACGGGCAGGGTGCACTGGATACAAGCAAAGGTTCCATTAAACCACTACTTAGTTGCACAGATTCAAATGTAATTATCACCGATCCGGCTGGTGATTCAACAGGGTTTGGGGTTGATGGTGATGATATCACTGGAATTGAGGCGTGTTATGCAGGAGATACCTTATTGGTCACAATTACGTACAGTAGTCTTAGTCTTGACGATGGTGCAGTCACAACGATTGCATTGGATACAGATCAGAATCCTGATAATATTCCTGAATATGTTTTTATATATTCTTTCTATAATGGAAAACTCGGAGCCAGTATTTTCGGAGAATCCGAAGGAACATATACTGCAAAAAGTACCGACCATTTGATTACAATGTCAGGGAACAAAATGTACATAAGTATCCCTATTGAATTTTTGGGTAATGATGATCGTTCAATGAACCTATATGTTGAAACTGCATTTGTTGGGAATAAAGCAAAAATACCTTCGGTTCAAAGATCTTTTTACGGAGAAGTGTATATCCATCCGGACAAATCAAGTCGTACAATATACGATCGTGCACCTGACACCGGATTTATTTCAATCGGTAGTACGAAAAATAATATTGCAAATAACCCTGAGAACAATGATCCTGTGGCAAAAAAAGAACCTGGTTTTGAATCAATTACTGCAATATCGGGATTGTTGATAGCAGTGTATCTTTTGAGAAGGTTGGGATAAAGTACATAGTATGTATTGAAATTTCGAAGTGTATATGGAAAATATATTTCAAAATAAATAAATAAATAAATAACTAAGATGGTTACAAGCAAGCACAACAAATGGGATGCATGTTCTGAACACACAAAATATATTACAATTGTGAAATTAAAGTGCATGAACTAATGCCAGAAAAGAAGCCTAAAAACTTATTGAAGCAATGAAACAATTGGTATGTGGACTTTTTAAACAACACCTAACAACAGTTACAAGGCACCCTTACGAAAGGTTAAAAAGTAACATTCACATTACTTATGCAATCAATAATGCCCGGTGATTCATGGAAAATTCCCTAATAAACGGAGGGATCACAATTAAAGAAGAAATATGGATTGAAAAATACAGGCCCCATGTACTTGGTGATGTTGTCGGGCAAACAGAAGCGATCGAGAGACTCAAATCATACATAAAATCAAGAAATCTTCCTCACTTGTTGTTTTCAGGTCCGCCAGGGGTTGGAAAGACTGCAGCCGCAGTTTCTATTGCAAAGGAACTTTTCAAGGACGGATGGCGTGAAAATTTTACCGAGCTCAACGCATCCGATGAGCGTGGTATAGATGTTGTGAGGCACAAGATAAAGAACTTCGCAAAAACAGCCACCATTGGAGATGCGGATTTTAAGATCATATTCCTCGACGAAGCCGATGCCCTGACATCAGATGCACAATCTGCTCTTCGAAGAACCATGGAACGTTACACCAATAACTGCCGCTTCATATTATCATGTAACTATTCATCAAAGATCATCGAACCCATCCAATCCAGGTGTGCAGTATATAGGTTCCGACCACTCTCAGACGATGCCATATCCGAGAGGATACGATATATCGCAAAAAATGAAGGGGTGGAGGTCGCAGACGATGGCATAGAAGCTATCGCATATATAGCCCAGGGCGACATGAGAAAAGCCATCAATTCATTGCAGACTGCGGCACTTATTGACTCTACCATACACAAGGATATGATATACCGGATAACCACTACCGCACATCCGGAGGAGATAACTGACCTCATACAAACAGCACTTGGTGGTAATTTCACTGCTGCGAGAATTAAACTTGATGTGCTTGTTCTTGAACAGGGCCTATCCGGTGAAGATATCATAGGTCAGGTATACAGGGCAATGTTCAAACTTGACATACCTGATAAACTCATGGTTGAGCTCATAGATATTATTGGTGAGATCGATTTCAGGCTTACGGAAGGAGCAAACGAAAGGATACAGCTTGAAGCACTTCTTGCTCATTTCGCACTGAAATCGGAGTGATAATGCCGTTCGATGAACAAATGATCGAACTATTAGGATCAGTGCCGCACTGGCTATCTACAATATTATTAAGCGCTCTGCCCTTCTCTGAATTAAGAGGTACGATTCCCATCGCAATCGGGATATATGAACTTGATCCGGTCAATGCATATTGTCTTGCAGTCATTGGAAACATGCTGCCGGTAATTCCATTGCTCTTGTTTCTGGATCCGGTATCCACATACTTGCGCCGTTTTAAGATGTGGGATGTGTTCTTTTCATGGCTCTTCACAAGAACCAATCGAATGCACTCAAAAAGATTTGAAAGATACGGCACCATTGCACTTACAATATTTGTAGCGATCCCGCTGCCGGTCACAGGTGTATGGACAGGATGTGCTGCTGCATTTGTATTCGGAATAAAGTTTCAGCATGCTTTTTTAGCGATCTTGGCAGGTGTGATGATAGCAGGCATCATAGTAACTGCAATTACACTTGCCGGAATTAATGCTATCAGTCTGGTATAATATATAAAAACCAATTCGAAACGTTCATATTGGGTAATGTGAATATAGCAATATACGTTTAACTATGTGAGGAGTTAATCATGGCAAAGGAAAACAAGAAAATTGTACAATCTGAAATATGTATAGGCTGCGGAATCTGTGATTCAGTGTGCCCAATCAACACAAAACTTGCGAAAAAGGATGATTTTAATCACGACACTGCAAAATTAGCGATCAGGGTTCGTGACGGAAGTGCAATAGTTAATGAAGATACATGCATAGCATGTGGTTCATGTGTACGCAGTTGTCCGGTAGAATCTCTTTCTATCGTAGTGGTTGCGGCGGCATAAATATATTTATTCTTATTGAGAAAATCCGTCCTACGGTCGGATTGACTCACACTATATAGTTTGTAAATTATATGCACAACAATTATATAATTAAATAAACATATATATATATATATATATACGTATATATTGTGTAAACACACACATCACATAAATATATTTATTATATAAATGTATAATATAATGCAATATAATATAAAAATTATACAAATATGTATAATATAAAAAAAGGAATGTTGTGAAATAAATTCACAACATTTCAAATGCTAATTTTATATCTTCTGCTTTTACAGTTTTTCTTTTAGCGTGTTCTGCCAGTTTAACTGCTTCTGTTGCGATTTCAAGACCGTGTTTGTTCAAAATCTCTGCAAGAGCAACTCCTGCAGTCTCACTGACCCTATGTGCACCTGCACTTCTTATTAGGCGTTCAACCGGTGCATGTGGTATGATTGTCACAAATAGTACCTCCATTTATTCTTAAATTTCTAATTCAATGACTATACACTCTTTAATTGGACAAGGAACCATATATAACTTATTGTCAAACTCGAAAATCATTGGATATGTTCCAATATTCCAGAGTGTCTAGATGAGTGTTTAGATATATTTATTGCCAAGTACCTTCATAGAAAGTATAACAATTGTCTTACTTATCGGAATGCTTATTATGGATAACAAATTTGCGCCCCATATTGAAGAACTAACAAAGGCGCTTGGAAATATAGAAATAGATAAATCACAGGTACGGGAAGAGCTTGAGAAACTTCTGAATTTTCGCGTACCTCTGGATGAAGCTAAACGGATCATTATTCGTAAATTCAGGTCCGATTTCATGCCGGTAATGAAAATAAAAGACATTACATCCGGACTAAAAGGCATAGAGGTAACAGGGCGTATAATTGACATTACGGAAAAGAGTGTAAACTTGCGCGGCAAGGAAACCGTCATATTTTCAGGTACACTTGCTGATAACGATGGAGCCTGCTCGTTTACTGCATGGAGCGATCACTCCCTTAAAAGCGGAGAAGTTATCCGGATCAAAAATGCATATTCACGCAGCTGGCACAATCGTCCGGAAGTGAATTTCGGGGAACGTTCCTATATTGAAAAACTACCGGATGCCACACTTCCATCAATTGGTGAACTATCAAAAACCCCCGCTAAGAAACTTTGTGATGTTGTAAATACTGACCTGTCCGTAAGTTCTGTGGCAGTTATTCTTAAATATTCCCACAGGAACGTTAACGTAAAAAATGAAAATATGACAATTGTCGAAGGCGTACTTGCAGATGATACTGCAAGACTCCCTTTTACGTCATGGGTATCGCTTGATGGCCTGGATGTCGGAAGCATGATCAGGTTTGATAAAGCATCAGTTCGGATGTTTCGTGGTGTTCCATCTATCATTTTTAACGAGAATACAACCATCGATACTGCGATATCCACTGAAGAACTGCTGTTTACGTTTGAGTCCGCTAATATGATACCAGAGCCTGTTCCGATCGGTGAGATCATGATGAAGAACGGTATGTTTGATATTGTGGCGATTGGAAACATCATATCAATTCGACCTGGGTCAGGCATTATTACCCGATGTACTGAATGTAACCGTGTGATTCAAAGGAATACCTGTCGTGTACATGGTATTGTAGAAGGTGTGAAGGATATGCGCATAAAAGCGATACTTGATGACGGTACAGGTGCGGTATCGGTGATGCTTAATCTGGAACTGTCCGAGATCGCATATGGCCGGAGTATGCTCGAAGCGGAAGAAATTATCCAAAAAGCAATGTCACAGGATGCAGTGTTTGAAGACATGAGGCAGATTCTCACCGGGAAGTATCTTGCAGTCAGGGGTAATACGTCAAGTAACGAGTTTGGTGTTATGCTGGTAGCAAAATCGGTATGGATTCCTGATGATAATATCAATGACCGTGTAAATACACTTAAAAAGCGTCTGGGAAACGAGAAAACGCTTGATACGCTTGAATTTACTTGAACTATATAATTCTATTAATTGTATACTATGACAAATAAAGGGATTTAAAATGGTTGAAAGAGAGATCGCAAAGCGTCTTTTTGCAAGGGAATTCAATGACTCCAGATTCAACATACATTCGGAGCCGGGTGAGGTCAGCCATGATGGAAGACATGCTCCTAATTTTCTTGTCAGCCCGGCAGGTTCCAAAATTAATAGGTTATTTGTTGCAGGAGTTGTTACAGAGATAGATAACATAGGAACCGGGCATGACTTATGGCGAGCCCGTGTGGTTGATCCAAGCGGTGTGTTTATTATTTATGCAGGACAGTACCAGCCTGAGGCTACAATATTCTTGTCTACTCTTGAAATTCCCGAATATGTTTCAGTTGTCGGGAAAGCAAGAATATATGAACCTGAAGCTGGTTCGGTTTTCATATCGATTAGACCTGAAGATATCAATGTGATCGATGCAGGTACACGTGATCGATGGATCGTGGATACTGCAGAACTGACACTTGATAGAATCGATGCATTTTCAACAGCTATTGCGAGCGGTTTAACCGGAACAGAACTATTTGAACACCTGGTACGGAACAATATTCCAAAAGAACTTGCAGAAGGTATCAGCCTGGCTATTGATTATTATCATACGGATGAAGGTTACCTGCACAAATTAAAAGGTGTGGTATTGGATTGTATTAAATCCATAGGCCCGGAACCAGGTGGCAAAAATGCAGTTCCTGATGAGGAACTTGTTCTTGAACTTATGAAAGAGATGGACATGGGGAAAGGTATTGAATATGCGGAATTGATCATTATCGCAAAGTCCCGCGGGATGGTTGAGGATGTAATTATTGCAGGGGTTCGCAAATTACTTGCAAGGGGCATGTGTTATGAACCAAAGATCGGGATATTAAAGATTGTTTCGTAAGATTTGACTTTGCGGTGCGTGTGCGGGCTGCCGCATCATCGGGCACGATTTTTTTGGTGGTTGAGTCCCATTAACGACCTCTGTTTACCTTGGAATCGTATTTCTATGCTTATAAATACCCTGGAATACCATGAGCGCCTATTTTGGTATTGTACCAGCAAAGAGACTTTTTATTATCTTCCGGAATGGTTTTAAAAAGCGCAGAGATCGCATAGGCACGCAGAGAAAAGTAAGTCCCCTCTGCGGTGAATCTTTTTTGCCATGATCCGTTTATCCGGAATATATTAAAAATTGTGCCGGTAAATACCGGCAATAATTTAAGAACCTATGACATCAATACCTAAATAGTGATTCTTATGAAAAAAGTACGCTCACCCATAATAATATTTTTGACAATTTTTTCTTTGCTAGTTTTGATGGTCACAAGCGGCTGTCTTGAAACCCCCGACGCAACTCCTGCTAGAGCCAGCAGTGATGCTCTCTCCAGATATGGCTGGGTGCAGATCGGGAATGTTACTTATGGAACTCAGGAAGAAGAATTATCAGGTAAAACAATAAAGATCAACACAGCGATGATTATGTATCAGGATGAACAGCTTGGTCAGGAAATATTGGAGGAACTACATAACTTGCAAAACCAGTATAATATACAGGATGATACGCAATTGCCAGTAACAGGATCGAAGTTAATGACGCTTCGTCTTGTTTTACCTGGCGGGATTTCACTGCCATCAAGTGTCATATCCCGCCTGATCGATTCACAGGCCGATAATCTGGTAAACAAGAATGAAATTGAGGAATTCACAAAAGTCGGAACCAGGAAGATCACTGTAAAGGATGGGTCAACTATAACTGCGATTACCTATGAAGGTATAATACCTCTTGATGATGGGAACGGTGCACCAATTGATGTGATGGGAATTATTGCCCAGTGGTCAAGTTCGAATTCAAATATCATTGCGATTGGTGTTGTACCAAATGGTGATATTAACTTGAAGATAGAAACAATTGAAAAAACAGTGATCACTATTGATGGTGAAGCCGAAATGAAGGATATTCTGGAATTAATAAAGACTATAGAATAAGAATTGAATAGACTTTGTCCTGATATCACAATTTATAATAGATTATATGGTAAGAGGTGGATCAAATCGTTAAGATCGCAATCACAGGTAAGGGAGGTGTGGGTAAAACCACATTTTCCGGAACCCTTGCAAGGATGCTTGCGCGTGATGGATATAATGTACTCGCAATTGATGCCGATGCGGATATGAATCTCGCTTCTGTTCTTGGTGTTAAAAATCCCCCGCGCCCGCTTACTGATTATAAAGAAATGATCGATGAGCGTGCAGGAAGCAAAGGCGGTGTTTTTAAATTAAATCCGGAGGTAGACGACATTGTCGAAAATTATGGGGTTGTTGGTCCTGATGATGTCAAGATGCTTGTCATGGGTACGATCGAAAACGGTGGAAGCGGATGTATGTGTCCTGCTTCTGCATTTTTGCGCGCGCTTTTGCGTCACGTTGTATTAAAGGACAGTAGTGCTTTAATACTTGATATGGAAGCCGGGATCGAGCATCTTGGTCGTGGCACCACACGTGGTATTGACCTTATGATCATTGTTGTGGAGCCTGGTATGCGTTCTATCGAGACTGCGGCACGGATCAAGGATCTTGCTAGTGGCATTGGAATAAAGCATCTTGCGGTGGTTGTTAATAAAGGTTCATCAGAACATGTTTTAGCGCATATTGGAAAACTGGGGATATATGTTTTGGGTGAGATCCCATATGACGCCGAACTTGTCCGTGCTGATTTAGAAGAGTTGGCACCCATTGATATCGGGGGTGTGGCTGTTGAATCCATAGAGGTCATTAAAGACAGGATATTGGATATGGTCAACAATTTTACCAATGATCATTGATGTGTGGTTCGTACATTTGTGGTTCGTACATTTGTGGTTCGTACATGTGTGATGTCAGTATCTTTCAATTTAGAGGTACAATGAAAATAGCAGGAATTGATGAAGCAGGTAAAGGTCCTGTGATAGGTCCTATGTGTATTGCAGGCGTTGTGACTGATGAGGCAGGGATCAATTCATTAAAGAATCTCGGAGTTCGGGATTCAAAGAAGATCGCACCTAATAAAAGAAAGCAATTTGCAGGGCAGATCAAAAGATACATTGATGATTTTTACATATTCGAGATCAGTCCACAACAAATCGATGAACTGCGTAAGATTATAACCATGAATGTCATTACAGTCACAGGTTTTTCCCGTGTGCTGGAGAATCTGCATCCGGAGAAGGTTTTTATGGATGCGGCAGATGTAAATGCTGAAAGGTTTGGAAAACATGTTAGGGATGCATATTCAAAAAAATATCCGGAGGCTGCAAAACAACTTACGGTTATTTCCCAGCACAAGGCAGATGATATATATCCGGTAGTTGCCGCTGCCTCAATTCTGGCAAAGGTTAGGCGTGATGAATTAGTAGATGATATGAAAAAGAAGATCGGGGTTGATTTTGGGAGCGGGTATCCATCAGACCCGAAAACAAAACAGTTCCTTCTGGATTGGGCAAAGGAACATGGTTCGCTTCCGGATATTGTCAGGCATTCATGGAAAACCGCAGAAAATATTATGAGATTATGATCCTATAACATTTTTATATTGCTCTTGAAATATGGAGCATATAACAAACAAGTATCTTATTTCGATTTTACCATCGAATCTACTTCTTCCCGATCATTACTTCCGTGGACTTAACAATAGCAAACACCTCATCTCCTTCCTTGATCCTCAACTTATTTACAGCTTCACTTGTAATGACCGACATTACAACAGTAGGCTCGATCAAAACCTTCACATTTGACATCAAATCGCCTTTTTCGACCCCAATAACTTTCCCACGCATTTGATTACGTGCTGTTATCTTCAGTCCAATGCTTTCCCAGAACGTTTCATCGTCAATGGTTTCATGAATAATGTTCTTCTGGGACTCATACTCAGCAATCAACTCTCTTCCATAATCAGTCAAGAATGTCCCCTGGTCCTTACCACCGCGAACAGTCGTAACAACATTCTGACCTGCATTTTCCTGCATACTCTTTAACATTTTCCATGCATGTTTATATGAAATATTAAGTTTCTTACTTGCTTTGTTCAATGATCTTTCTTCATCTATGGTTTCCAGAAGTGTTGCCTTACCTTCACCTATCAATTGTTTTCCATCATCTGTTATCCATAGTTTAGTTTTAGTTATCATATTTTGCTAACCCCTATGATACACATATAATAATTTAATTTATCACAATTCATATTAAACAACATGAATCGCAGAAGCCTTGAATGAAACAACCACATGTTTGCCATACGTAAGATTTAATTCCCCTGCTGACTGTTTGGTCAAAAATGCATTTAACATAAAATCACCATCCATATGCACTTTTGCCCTCACAAGAGCTCCAATCCTTTCCATTTCGACCAGCCTGCCTTCGAAAGAATTTCTGGCACTGCTTTTGACACCTGATTCGCTCAAAATCACATTTTCAGGACGCAGACAAGCGTAAACCGTATCTCCAACTGCGCATTCCGATACTGCTTCAAAAATCGTGCCACTGATATCAAGCACAGTAACACCATTGCTGTTTTCAATGACTTTCCCCTTAAGCACATTTTCAACACCAACGAAATGTGCAACTTCATTATTAATTGGCCTGTCAAACACTTCATCCGGTGTACCTACCTGTACGATCCTGCCATTGATCATGATCGCAATACGGTCTGCCAGTATTCGTGCTTCTATCTGGTCATGGGTTACATGGATTACCGTAAATCCGGAGTCATTGTGGATACTTTTCAGGATCTTTCGGGTCGAATCCTGCGTTTCCGGGTCAAGTGCACTCAAAGGTTCATCCAGCAGCAAAACATCCGGATTGATTACAAGCACTCTTGCAAGTGCGATCCGTTGTTGTTCACCGCCGGAAAGTGTTTGTGAGTACCTATGCAACAGGTGCCCGATATTGAGATATTCTGCAATCTTTTTAACCGTGTCACTGTCCTTTATTCCCCTCATACGCATACCGAATTCAATGTTCTTTTCCGCATTCATATGTGGAAAGAGAGAGTAGTCCTGATACAAAAAACCAATATTGTGTTTTTCAGGAGGTAGTCCTGTGACATTTTTGCCGCCGATGTATATATTTCCTCCATCAGGTCGATAAAATCCTGCAATGAGTTCTAAAAGAAGCGTTTTTCCGGCACCGGTTGGACCCAGAATTACGAAATACTCGCCATCTGCAACTTCGAGATTGATTTCTGCGAGCCTGAACTCTTTCCAGTTCCGGTGCAATTCTTTAATCTTTATCATATACACGCCATCCAGCTGACAAGATCCTTACTGCAAGGAATATTACAAGAGTTACCAATATCAGTAAAACCGCAATCGGACGAGATGCAGTGAGACCCTGTGATAAATACCTGTCATATATCAGGGTCGGTCCGATCATCGGATAATATGCGATCATAACGACAGCGCCAAATTCGCTAATAGCCCGTGCCCAGCACATGATCGATCCGATAAGGAGATGGCGGGATGCAAGCGGGAGTGTGACGATTGCAAATGTTTTCCAAAAAGGTGCTCCAAGTGAACGCGCAACGTTCTCAAGTTTTGTATCCACATTTTTAAATCCCTCTCGTGCAGAATTCGTCAGGTAGGGTGCAGATACGAACAACATGGCAAGAACAATTCCGGGCATAGCATCCCGAAATTGTATATAAGGCTGCAGTGGGGCACCGAGTAGTCCGTTAGTACCGAAAACGGTAAGCAATGCAATACCTGCTACCGTATGCGGAATTACCACTGGTACATCAAGCATGCTCTCAACAAAACGTTTCCCGGTGAAATTCTTTCTTGCAAGAATGTATGCCGTAGGCACACCCAGTAACAAGGAGATCATTGTTGCAAGAAATCCAGCATACAATGAGAGGAAGATGGATTTTAAAACAGGTTTACTCGATGCTGCATCCACAAGTCCGGAAAAGTCGGTCAACACCTGACCGATGATCATATTGGCAATAACCACAAAAACAAAAAACAACAAAACCAGCGATAAAACATAAAATAGTAACATCAGGGGGTCAGCCCTTCTGGTGTTCGCTGGTTTTTGTTTTATAAAGATTCCCATATTACTCCATATTGTTATTCCTTTGCCAGATATTCCTTTAATTCATCTGGTACTGCATTTATATCACTTGCTACCGCAGGAATTATTGGTGGCTGTCCGTTATCCAGGAATATCTGTTGCCCTTCTTCGCTTATCATCATTTTCACGAATTCAACTGCAAGATCATGTTCAATTGCATTGTTTGGTATTGTTATTCCATATACGATCGGCTTGCCGTCAATTATTTTTCCGTTTGAGAGTTCTATGTTCACTTTATTGTACATATCTGTGTACTCTATAGAACCCAGGTCGATCTGGGATGGAAGTTCTACAAATTTAAATCCGTGCTGGACTGCAACACTTCTGTAGATGTAAAAATAATCAATCTCACCCATTTCCAGAGCAGACGAGAGTTCAACTTCCATGCTTCTAAGCATTATCTTTTTTGTGTCAGGGTTGATCTCTTCTGACATTGGCATTTTTATAGCAGATATATCTCCTTTTGTTGAGATCGTTATTCCGGTGTTTGCTGCCATCAGGTCATCATAGATATCAGCATCTGAATAATATGTTTCAGCCAGCTGTGTGACAATCTGTGACCGATAACCACATGGATCATCATTTGGGTTGGAAATACCAAAAGTGACGTCGTCCCTTCTTAGTATATCATACCAGTTATCCTGATTAATCTCATCACTGTATTTACTATCGTTAGTATATGCAATTACGATCTGGTTTCGGGCAAATACAACATACCAATCCGTAAAGTCAGGGATCATCATTGACGGTATCAAAGTGTAATCAGCAGACGCCAGTATGTCAGCCTGTTTATCAAGTTCTGTTATTTTTTTTACACAGGCTACACTACCTGCGGCTTCGCGCTGTACATCCACATTAGGATGTAGTTCTTCGAATTTCTGTTCAAGTTCTTCCATTGGCATGCCCAAACTGCCGGCATGGAATATCTTAAGAGTAGTCTCGTTGTTATCAGTGATTTCCGTGCACCCTGAAAATGAGGTTACCAGAACTATGGATAATACGATAATCAATTGAATGGTATATTTAGATGTCATGATTGTGTTTAAGTGGATATAACGATTGATAAAGTTTGTTATTTGTGAATGTGATATAAGTATGTATATTTTCGCATCACTTCCCCTGAATACACTCCTTACTGCCGCCATATAGTGAGTAAGGTGTTTTCTTTATTCAGGTAAATTTGATAAATGTCGTACCATTACCCTATATTCATTTGTCGTAAATTCGTTGGAATGTCCCCAAACACTAAAAATCCAATCTCCAAACATACAAATACCTTAAAACCCATCCATTTATCTGAGGGATTGCAATATCAAAACGGTTAATTGATCTGGGTGTTCTGGCGATTCGCCAGAAGAACGTGCGCGGTACATTCAAACCACACCTTGCGGTCAAATTCAAATCTGAAGACGGCAACGCATGTACATTTTCAATTGATACGACACGCGTTCCTAAAAAATACCAGCAACCGGATGCATACCTGATAACACATGCCCATTCAGACCACCATGGTAAATCGGCAATGCTCTCTGAGCGTGCGGTTTGTTCTGAGAAAACCGCAATAGCACTTTCGATACGGCATGATCGTAAGTATAGCGGTTCAACTGTGGGTATGGGTAAGTCGATCGTTGTCAACGGAGTGACCATTACTGTCTATCCGACAGAACATACGGTGGGTGCCGCCGCGTTTTACTGGAAAAACGAAGTCGGCACGCGTATTCTTGTGACAGGTGATGTTAAGGATGCATCACAATTGCCAAAATGCGATGTTCTTATAACCGAAGCAAATTATGGCGACCATGCTGATTCCGCATGTCACTTTAAGGATGACATAATCGGATTTAATAAGGCAATGGAAGCTGATTCCAGCGTCGCTTTTGGTGCGTATGCATTTGGAAAGTCGCAGCGTGCAGTCGAACTTATCCGCGATTTCGGATATGATGGAGCCATTGAAATGGAAGGCAGAAGCCTTGCACTCACACAGTGCCTAGTTGATAACTGCGGAGAACTTGTGGGACTTGGACAATCCGGCGGTGAAGGGATAAGTGTCGTACCTCCATGGGATCTTGGAAAACTGCCATATGGTATTGCAAAATACGTGCTCACAGGCAGGTCTGATTACTATTATCCTAGTATAAATATAAGTGACCACCTTGATGCAACAGGGCTTGTAAAAATGGTCGAGGACATCGATCCCGAAGTTGCAATCATCTATCACCCGAACGGAGACCGTCCCGCGAAGTTTGCGAAACATCTCAATTCCATAGGGATCGAATCCATTTCAATTGACAATATCAAAAACGTTTTGAACAATGAGTTTATTTAGGATTGAATCCCCTATTGCCAAAAAAGAGCGTAAATACTTATATCAATTATCAATTCAATTATGTTAAATTAAATAATAAATACCTACACAATCAGTTCAATTCAAAATCCAGGAGACCATACCAGGTGAGTAAGCAATACAGTAAATCCAAAAAAGGCAAAAGGAAAAACACTGCAGATGTTGATGATAACGCTAGTGCGAATACTAATCCGAATGCCAATGCTAATTCTAATTCAAATGCTAATTCTAATGCTAATTCTAATGCTAAGCCTGCCAAGGGCATAATCACAGTCAAAAAAAAAACACCTGAAGAACGGAAGCAAAATTATATAAATGGTATAATTAAAACAGCAGTCGCATCAATACTGGGAATTATTGCAGGTTTTATATCATTTAAACAGTTCGGGATAGCCGAAAATACAACATGGTATGCAATACTCACGATTATTGCCGTACTTGCATATTATGTGCAGAGGATTATCTTTCCGGCAATAAGGATTGACACAAAGGAGTTTGGGTTCAAGGGCTGGTTCTATGTTGAATTTCTGGTTATAGACTTTTGTTTAGTCACATGGATATTGCTTTTGAACTGACCTTTGTTGACTGTTCTTCAGGGATACAAAATGCGAATAGCGATATTGAACAAAGACCGCTGCCAGCCAAGACGGTGTAGCCATGAATGTGAGAAATACTGCCCAAGGGTTCGGACAGGCGATGAGACCATCGTTTTTGGGGATGACGGCAAGGCAGTGATATCGGAAGAATTGTGTGTTGGTTGTGGAATATGTGTTAACAAATGTCCCTTTGATGCTATTATGATAATAGGGCTTCCCGAAGCCCTTACAGAGCCGACGTATAGGTACGGGACAAATGGTTTTGCCCTATTCGGACTCCCAATCCCACATATTGGAAAGGTAACAGGTATCCTTGGTCCCAACGGTATAGGAAAAAGTACGGCTGTACAGATACTATCAGGCACACTAATCCCAAATCTTGGTGAGGAAAAAGGAGACTGGGACAGGGTTTTAGAATACTATGCAGGGTCTGCTCTCTATGATTATTTCAGGGATGTTGTCGATGGAAAGGTAATTGTTTCCCAGAAACCGCAGTATATCGATATGATCCCAAAGGCGTTTAAGGGTAAAACGAGTGATCTGCTTGAAAAGACTAATGACCGTGGTATTCTTGATAAACTGGTTGAAAAGTTTGACCTTACACAGATAATAAATCGTAACATCGATGAACTCAGTGGTGGTGAACTTCAAAGGGTGGCTCTTGCTGCCTGTATGGCAAAGGATGCAGATTTTTATTTCTTTGACGAGATTAGTCCGTACCTGGATATTTACCAGCGTATCAATTCTGCACAACTTATTCAGGAAATTGCCAGGGAAAAGGCGGTTTTGGTTGTCGAACACGATCTTGCCATCCTTGATATGCTTGCAGACACTGTGCATGTGGCATACGGCCAGCCAGGTGGATACGGTGTTATGACTTATCCGAAGGGTGTACGAATCGGGATCAACCAGTACCTAAAAGGTTATCTGCCGGAGGAGAACGTACGTATCCGGCCCGAGGCGATCAAATTCGAGATACATCCACCAAGAAGCGAGAAAGACATTGCAGCTCTTGTAAAATACGGCGATTTTTCTAAGAAATACGGCGATGGTTTTTCACTTTCAACAACTGGGGGTTCATTGAAGGAAGGAGAAGTTCTGGGCATTGTAGGGCCTAATGGGATCGGGAAATCCACATTTTTAAAGATACTTGCAGGTGAGGTCAAAGCCGATGAGGGTGATATCGATATTGACATTAAGATAGCATACAAGCCGCAGTACCTCAAAGCCGATCTGTTTTTACGCGTGCAGGATTACTTGCGAGGTGTGACAAGAAGGTTCGATACGAGTTACTATCAGGCTGAGATTGCAAAGCCATTGCAGCTTGAGATGTTATATGAAAAGATAGTTGCCGATTTGAGTGGCGGAGAATTGCAAAGAGTGGCGATTGCAGGTTGTCTTAGTCAGGAAGCCGATCTTTATATTCTTGATGAGCCGAGTGCACACCTTGATGTTGAGCAGCGAGCGCTTGCCACAAAAGCCATCAAGCGCTTTGCCGAAAACAGTAAAAAAACAGCCATGGTTGTAGATCATGATATATACATGATCGATATGCTGAGCGAGCGCTTAATCGTGTTCGAAGGTGAACCTGCGGTATATGGTGAAGCACATGAGCCTTTGGGTATGCAGGACGGTATGAACAGGTTTTTGGCAAATCTTGGCATTACATTCCGCAGGGATGAAGAAACAACTCGTCCGAGGGTGAATAAAGTAGGTTCAAGACTTGACAGGGAACAGAAGTCAAAAGGCGAGTACTATTATTATATGATTGATGAATAATACCATTCATATAAACAAAACATTTTATTGGTCATATTGTTTTCTTAGGATATGAATCCGGAACAATCAGCAATTCGCAGCCTGAAATGCACTATCCATGATCTTCTGGTATGTCATTTCGATAATGGTATCAAGATTGACGATATCCTCGCGGTTATATTCAAGCAGCAGATCAAGTGCATCGGCATCTCCGTGTTCGTATCTATGCCAGAGGCGGACGGCTTCAAAACCATCGATACCTGTTGTTTCATCACTTCTCGATATTCCAAGCGTATGTTCGATATTCTTCAGCCCTCCGCTAAGACCTATGCGCCGCAAGGGGTACATCAGGTCAATGTGTAGCTGGTTAAACTCGATCTGCGGGTAATTATGCTTAATAAATGGCAGGTCAAAACGTGCACCGTTGAATGTAACCAGAAGTTTATATTTTCGGAGTTCGTCAACTATATCATCAAGATCTATACCTTGAACGTATGTTTTTGCATCTTTTCCATCGTATATACCAACGACAGTTAGCTGGTTGTAGGTTGACGATAATCCGGTGGTCTCGATATCTACGAAAGCGACCGAATCAGAAAAATGCCTGTATGTGCGCCAGTGTTCCGATCCCGGAAGTGCACAGGCAAAGAATTCAAAATCCTGCGCATTGAGGCGCTCTTCGGATTCATCGATCCCGGCAAGTATGGTTTCTTTTTTGGCGGCAGGTATTGGTATGGTGTCCTGTTGTTCAGCGAACTGTGACCATGTCCTGATGCCGCTTGACCATATTCTGTGCTCAATTGTTTTTCCTATGCGGGGGATGTGTATGTATGTACTTGTGAGCATTGGTTTTGTCCCTGTTTTTTTGATATGGATAGGTAAATAGTAATGGGCAATGATCTGTGAAGAGATCTTGATATACCGCTTTTCTGATAGATTGAGTCTTATGATGTATTTTATTGTTTCTTCTTAGTCGTGTTGATATTTCATTATTTTGGAATATTAAATTCATCCAAACAATGTAAAAGGGATATTTCTTTTTGTCCGATCATTAATGTTAATGTTAATGTTAATGCTAATGCTAACACTAACCAATGAAAATCCTTAACTAATGACGTATGTATATACAACAATAAGTACTAAAATTGAGGTATAACTATGGAAAATATAACATATTCACCAATAGGCATCATTCATTCATCGTTCAAAAACCCGGATGACACTCCAATTCAGGCAATCTTCTCAAATGGGGCTAAAGGAAAAGTGGAAGTATATCCAAAGTATGCTGCCGGTCTAAAAAATATAGGTGAATTTTCTCACCTGATATTAATTTACCATTTTCATCTTGTGAAATCTTATTCTTTGATCTCTAAACCATTTATGGAAAACACAGAGAAAGGTGTATTTTCAATACGGCATCCAAAAAGACCAAATCCCATAGGTGTTTCTATTGTCAAATTAGATGATGTAAAAGAAAATATACTGAAAATTAGCGATGTTGATATAATAAATGGAACTCCATTGCTTGATATCAAACCTTTGATACATCAGTTCGATAATAGGGAAAGTATTAAAAGTGGATGGGTGGACAATCAGCCCATTGATGAAACAAAAGAAAAAACCCCACGGACATTGAGAGATTCGTGATGTATCCCGTTTGCAAAAAAGGGTATATTATCAGTGGGATATCAATAATTAGCCATGGACAGCAATTCAATTAAATAATTATTAAGTACCTGACCCTTTTATTCCATATGGTAATCTGATGGTAGCACTACATCGATTTCATCCTCTTTAAGAATTTCGTAAGGGGTTGTATTTGTATATTCCCGAATGTTTTGACCTTATATACTCATCATGCTCACATGGGAAAACGAAATAAAGTTATAAAATTAACAGGTAAGGCTATCAAATATATCCCAAGTCTGACAGTTACAATTAATACAAATGATCTTAGTTTTATTTAGGTTAATTCTTGTTGGGTTGTTTCTTTTTGCAAAAGCAGTCAGTGAGACATGACAAAAGGTATAGGTTTATGGATGTTTAAGATTAAGGGAAAAATGATTTATTTTATAGATATCAAAGTGGTTGAAAATGTCATGTGGACTCTCGGATGATGAACTTTTTATTTTGAACTTTTTATACAAAAATAGAAATTTAACTTCAAGTAGAGGACAGCATTGTAAAAAAGTGGAGAACAATTTCAATAGAAAATATTCACCAAGGCTCAAATTTGAAAAAGCCATAAAAACTCTCTTGAATGAAGGATACATCACACAAATCCGAAAAAAAGAGATTAAATATTATATTTCGGAGATCAAAATCACGACTTTTGCTTTAAGGTTTCATGGTTATCCTGTGGTAAAAGGCAGAGAACGACCCCTGTAAAATATATTTAACAGCATTGTGAATAAACATTTACACATCTATTTATACTACTAATTACTACTACATTCTACAGACGTGCAACGTATATTATTAAGTAATATAGTTTATCGTCATAAAAATATAACCAAATACAAGAGTGATAATGATATGAAACCTTTTGAAGGCTTGTTGGGAAACAACTGTGAGTTGAGGTTGCTTGAATACTTCTTACCGCTTGAAGGAATGGATTTTAACATTACTGAATTGGCTGAAGAAGTTGGAGTTTCAAGAGTAACCGCTACCCGCATTGCAAAAAAGTTTGTTGAATGGGGAATATTAAATTCAAAGAAAAGGGCTAACGCTGCATACTACAGTATCAATCAAGAATCGTCTATCGTGAAAAATGTTGAAAATCTCAACAATATCCTCATTGAAATCATTCTGGGCGATGAAACACTATATGAAATCCATGATTATTGGGATGTGCAAAGACCTCACGTCCGAATGAATGTTGAAAGATCAAATGTTTCTGATGTCCATTTTTCACAAGATAATATTGATTCAAATTGGCAAAAGGAGATGAATTTAGGTGTACATGTACACCATCCATTTGCAGAACATTGGCTAAACTCATGTGGAGCATCTGTGGAAGCATCCAGTAAGACATCATGTTCAATTTTAGGAGGAAACATTTAATGTCTAAAGAATTCTTCAAAAAAGAATTAGTCAAAGAATTTAGGCTAGTTGAAATATTAATGAAAAAAGAAGAAAATGCTGATCGAAAAATATACTATTTTTCTGCGGCATATGGAATTACCAGTCGTAGTTACAGATATAGTTTCTCGAAAGATGTTTTATTGGCGGATTTAGTATTAAATGCTGCTTATCAGGCATTATTAGATCGTTCTCAAAGAACGAAGAGTGGCGATATAACGGTTCTCATAGAACCCATACATTTTGAAAAAATTGAAGATGGATTGAGATTACTCGCAGATGCTTTTGAAAACAATGAATCAATCTTAGAACCTTTAGAAAACATATTAACATCTAGTTTCAGTACATCAGGTGCTGGAAATTATCTTCGGGAAAAAGGATTGTTGAAACTTTGATAGATTAACATTTTAAAATAACCATGCTCTGCATTCAAACTTGAGGTTGTGGTAATCTTGGGCTGCAATGCCCCGGATATTTTTAGATATACCTGTTGGTGTTCCAGAGATATTCATACAAGGCATATAAAATATCATGAACTCTAAATGTGATTGGGATAATTCCATAGGGAAAAATATGTTGTTTTGTACCAAGTAACTAAGTTTACTTTTTCTGTTGTTCAGATAATAAGGAGTTCACACCTTGACTTTCAAGTTTGATTTTTAATATATATTTCGTAACAATTCAGCCACATATAAACGTTATCGGCAGACTAAATGTCCACAAATTAATAGTTGCACACAATTGTAAAACACCCTTCAAATCGATAGATATGTACTCAGTATTAAAAACTAAACAATGTATCACTATTGACATGAATAAGTGGATTTTCGCTACCGATAGCCAGTGTTGAAGATAGCTGAATAGTCCCCTTCCTCATTTGATCTTATGTATTTAAAAATTTGAAACCGTGGTATGTATTGTAATATTAATATGTTTGAAACATTTTGAATATTTCAAAACGTTGTCTCGTCCATTCCAAACCAATTTAAAAAAGCGGTTTTTAACTAGGATGAAGTGCTCCGGCCGGGATTCGAACCCGAGTCTTCGGCTCGAAAGGCCGGAATGATTGGCCGGACTACACTACCGGAGCACAATGAACATTCGCAGTGAAGCGAGCCCAATAAGTCACACATCATTATTAAACTTTCGCCCAGAATAACCTTTGGACACTATAGCATCACAATCTAGTTTTTTGTACACAATAATCTCTTTTTTTTGACAATTATCACTCTATACCCGCCGTTTATATGTACATATATATTATTCAATTAATGAATAAATATATAAGGAAAAGACAAATGAAATTTTCCACAGCAGAGCTGGGGTATAATAACTAAGATCGTATTTGTATATCTTAAATACTGTTTGCAGAATTCAAATGTATGTGAATCAAAAACCAATGCGACCGCCGCCAGGCGGCATTTTCCATAATATACTATAATGAAGAATCAAAATCCTTATTCGATATCTTTGACAAGATTGAATGCACATCCAATAATGGATTGACCTGACACTAAAATAATCATATGTGTACCGAGTCAGTACACCTTTTTGTTTGGTGGCAGTGGGATGTGCCGCCTAACGGCGTTCGCATCGGTTTTTATTT
>JBQVMC010000016.1:0-23238 GCA_052361145.1 Methanosarcinaceae archaeon | reverse complement strand
CTTTCAGTTATCAGTTTGCTTTGCTGCATTTGTTCCATCACAAAATGGTTGTAAATTTGACTTGCGGAGTAGTATATATTTCGGCTATATTTTATCCAAATTGAGCAATTATTGGTATCCATTTCAAAAATCAGGGTAAAATGCATATTTGCATTGTCAAAATCAGATGCCTAAGCAGGCTTTTAATTTCAAAAAAGTGTCGTTACCCTTAGATTTGAAGCGGATACAATTATTGATTTTAATTTAACATCATTGGCCTAGATAGGATAGACATCATTTGATTTGTACACATGCTTTTAGTTTTGGGACAGCCTGCAAGGCTGTTTTCCAGCCACCATTTATATATGTCCATTGACAATTGAAACACACACATGACGCTCTGGACCTTCATAAATGCTGAAAAATCAAAAATTATCGTTATGCCGATAAAAAATCAAAAGAAAACCCCCTTGTTCTTAGGGGAACTTATCCTGAGAACTACCCCTGCAGGTCCGCGTCCGCATAAATTCAGGGTATTTCATGATAACAAGGATGAGTATCGGTCGCCGGAAGAACTGGTCGATCTATTACGGCTTTCAGAACGTATCATGGTTGCAATTGATGGGGACAGCAGGCGCACATCCGATTTTTTAGAGATGCTTAAAGGTTTTCAACTTGAGGCTGACATGGTCAATGTTTGCAGATTTTGCCTCATAAAGCGTAAATTTAATTTTGTTAACCGAAAGTCAATAAAATATCATGGGGAGTTGATATGCGAAGAATGCGCAAAAGAAGAACTAATGCATACACTTCGAAATTCCCAGACTAATTACGGGGATGAAGCAGTTGCACACATGGAAGAATTGATGCTGCGTTCCAAAGACCTTGACCGTACTGTGGGGATGCTGAACCCACAAAAACTTGATCCTAACTTTACTCGTTTTGACACGGTTAAAGCAAATCCTATCCGGAGTGCAACAAAGATCGCTGATCTTCCGATCAGAAACAAATTCAAGTCTATCCTGTTGGAAAAATCCGAACACCTGCTACCTGTACAGTCATTATCTGTTAAAAAAGGATTGCTGGATGGAAAAACCCAGCTGGTCACTTCTGTGACTGCAACCGGTAAAACGCTCATCGGTGAACTTGCAGGAATTGAGAATATTCTTCGTGGCAGGGGAAAAATGCTGTATCTTGTTCCCCTGGTGGCGCTAGCAAACCAAAAATATGACCAGTTCACAAAACGATATAGTGGCATAGGTATAAAAACATCCATACGGGTTGGCAGTGCCCGAATCAAAACCAAAAAAACATCATCAATGAGCAGGTCACTTAATTCGGATATTATCATAGGTACATATGAGGGACTTGATTATATCTTGCGAACAAGCAATGCAGATCAACTTGGTAATATCGGAACGGTGGTCATTGACGAGGTTCACATGCTTGAAGACCCTGAGAGGGGGCACAGGGTGGATGGCCTGATAGGGCGAATGAAGTATGTTGCATCCAATGCCCAGTTCATCTATCTTTCTGCAACAGTGGCAAAGCCGGAGATGCTCGCAAAAAATCTTGGTGCTGCCCTTGTTGAATATGAATACCGTCCGGTTCCAATTGAGCGACATCTGCTGTTCTGCCAGGAAAATGATAAGACAAGACTAATTGCAAAACTTGCAGGGGATGAATATAAGCGGATATCTTCAAAAGGGCATCGGGGACAGACAATTGTCTTTACAAATTCCAGACGTAACTGCCACCGTATATCAGAATCCATTTCCATGCTTTCAGCACCATATCACGCCGGTCTTACGCAACATGAGCGAATATCGGTTGAGAGAAGGTTCGCATCAGGTAAATTACCGGTTGTTGTGACCACGGCTGCACTTGCGGCTGGTGTTGATTTTCCATCATCACAAGTGATATTTGAATCGCTTGCAATGGGAATATCCTGGATATCCATACAGGAGTTTCTGCAAATGCTGGGGCGTGCAGGGCGTTCTGATTATCATGACCGCGGTGTTGCTGTGCTGCTGGCTGTTCCTAATAAGAAATATACCTCTGACCAGGCAGAATCCGAAGAAGTTGTTGCTGTGAATTTACTAAAAGGCAGAATGATGCATACGGAGGTTCAGTATGGCGAGGATGAGCAGATGGAGGAGATACTGGCATCGATTGCAGTTACGTCTTCGAGAAAAGATCTTGAGACAATCCACAGGACGATGCTCGGTGATTTTGCCATGGATACGCTGCTTTTACGATTGAAGAAATTTAAGTTGATCAGGCAAAGTGGTGACAACATCTCGCTCACACGTTTTGGCAGCATTGCTGCAAGGCATTTTTTGTCAGTATCAAAAGCATTTCTTATACGAAGTGCAGTTATGGCAGATAATGACCCCCTGGATATTGTCACAAACCTTGAATTTTTTGATGCCGCGTATTTTAAGTATGCACCGCAGATATCGGTCACTTTGAATATCAATATGCCATCAAGGGTGTTTCAGGGTGCTTCGATCGATATTCTTTTTGAGGGTGAGAATATCTCAAAACTCGACATTAAACTTCAGGATCAATTATTTGATTTTGCTAGTGAGTTTTTGGCATGTTCGTGCAAGGATTCACCATATTGCGGCTGTCCCGAGCGTAAGTTCTCGGCAAAGGTGATTAAACTCCGGACTGATGGGTACAATACTGTAAATATTGTGAGAAAATTGGAAGACCTGTATGGAATTACGGCATACGGTGGCGATGTGATGGGTTATCTTGATGGTGTTATAAGAAATCTTGATGCAGTGGAGATGGTCGCAAAGGCATATTCGAAAATGGATATAGCTTTTAAAACCCACAATCTTAAAAGAGCAGTTGAGGGATGATTAAAATAAGATTGGTTATATGTTTGGGTCCACGCATCAAAACCTATTAAAGGGATGTGGTTAAACTACCAGATAAAAAGATTATATAATCACACATTAAGCAAAAAAACAATAATGGGAATAAATTTTCATGACCAAAAACAATGAAGATCTAAGAGTAAATAGAAAAGTTAAGATCGAATTCTACAGGCCTGATGATTTTAAGCAGGTTTATGCGATAGGTGCGATAGGTGGACACAGCCCGTACGATTTCAGGATTGGATTCTACAATGATTCACCACGTGCATTTGGTAACAGTGAAGATTCACATGTTATAGAAAGGCGGGTAGAAACTGAAGTGATACTGACTCCTCTTGCTGCACTTGAACTTTCACGCTGGTTAAATCAGCATATTAAGGATTATGAAAATATGTTTGGTCCGATTAGTAAGGTGGTGCAGGTTAGCGAGAAGCAAAAAGTCAAATATTCAAAGGACAGTTCTGAGATACAGGGTTACATATAGGACCATAGTAGGATATGTAAAGAATACGGAATTTTATATAACTTTATGCTGAATTGTATAGGTTAGTGGATGATAAATCGCTAACCATAAATATGATCTTATACATGTACACTTATTTGGCATATAATCAGTATCGTTTTATTGGTGTTAAATTTACAATTAATGTGAGGGTATAATATTGTTCCCTAATAAAAAAGTTCAAAAAGCGATTGGCTCGAAAATACAGGTAGAAATGAAAGGAGATCACCATATTCTTGAAGGCACTCTTAAGAGTGTGGATGATTATCTTAACCTTCATCTGGCAGATGCTGTTGAGATCGTAAATGATGAGAGGATTCGCACTCTTGGATCTGTGATTTTGCGTGGAAACAACATTATTCTTATAGTTCCTATTGAAAATTGATTTATTTTATTCTGTGGAAATGTAATTATGGAACTGAACGAATTAACGTTAATCACGATTCACAAGCATAAACATGGTGTTTTCCAGAGTGAACTTTGGAAGGAGATGGGCATTGACAGCCGTAAGTGCTCAAGAGTTGTAACAAAACTTGTAAAGGATGGACTTGTTATACGTGAAAATGCTGTCTCGAATGGCGCTAGAACGTACCTGATAAGAGTGGTAGAGAACATCAGGCCATCGTATGATCATCTTCTGGCCGGGGATATGTTCTCTCCATGTGCAGGATGCAGGGATGCCTGTCAACCAGAGTTTTGTGGGAAACTTGGTGATTGGATCGTAAATCTAAATGATGGAGATAAACAATCCTGAAAAAGAAGGTTTGGAACAATAGTATTTTTGCAATCGATATTCGGTTGCATTTTTTTGAGCATTTGCTGCAATAATTAACCGCTATTCAGCAGCATTTTTGTCCAAACTCTAGCATCAATAAACCATTTGATTGCACCCTATCAACGCCAACGCCGGTTAAGAATTCCATCATTTTTTCCAGAATTCCGGAGTAAGCAGCACAATAACAGTGAATACTTCAAGCCTTCCAATCCACATATTTGCAATCAGCACAAGTTTTCCAAGCGGATGTATAACATCATAATTAGCCATAGGACCGATCAGGTTTAATCCGGGACCAACATTTCCAAGAGTTGCAATAGATGCGGTCAATGAACTCACAATATCCATTCCCAGTATAGATAATAATCCGGCACTGGTAATAAATATCATAAGATAAATAACTACAAAAGCGATACTGGATTGCATGATATCATCCGGCACACTCTTATTGTTAAATTTGATCGGTTTGATAGCTTTTCTATGAATTGATTTAAACAACTCACGACGTCCGCATTTTAACAATAATAATATCCTTACAACCTTTATGCCACCGGCTGTCGAACCTGCTGAACCGCCGATGAACATAACAATAAACAGTACCATACGTGCAGAATCTGACCACAGGTTAAAGTCCACAGTGGCAAAACCTGTTGTAGTGGTAATGGAAATTACCTGAAACACTGCATACCTTAACGAATCAAATACCGTGTAATTCATATCACGCCACAGCAGTACAGTAAGCAGGCCACTTGCAAAGAGAATTATTGCTGCATAAAACCTGAACTCGTCATCATTCACCAAACATTTCCTGTTCACATATAATGTCCTGTAATGAAGAGCAAAGTTTGCACCTGCAATGAACATGAATATTATGATAATTCCCTCTATCAGGGGGCTGTTAAAAGATTTAATGCTATTTGTGTATGTTGAGAAACCACCACAAGCCATGGTCGTGAATGTGTGGGTCAGTGCATCATATAGTGACATTTTTGCAAGTAACAGTAATGCAACTTCAACAAGGGATATCGCAACATAGGCCATCCAGAGAATCTTTGCAGTTTCCCTTATCCGGGGTTTTATTTTATCTTCAGTAGGACCAGGGGTTTCCGCACGGAACAGCTGGCGTCCGGCAACACCAAGTTTTGGGAGAATAGCAATAAACAACATAATAATCCCCATGCCACCAAGCCATTGTGTCATACTGCGCCAAAACAGTATACTCCTTGAATGGCTTTCAATATCTACAAAAACAGTTGCACCAGTGGTTGTAAAACCTGACATTGACTCAAAAATTGCATTGAGTGGGGAAATTCCATCAAACACAAAAGGAATAGCACCAAACACAGATGCAGCAAGCCATCCCATGGCTACGATCGCAAATCCTTCCCTTTGTTTCCATTCTCCGCTTGACCTGTACGCAAGAGAAAGAACAATACCAGTTAAGCCTGTTATTGCAACTGCAACAATAAACGGATACAATGTTTCCCCGTAATAATATGCTACAAATAGCGGAACAATCATTATCAGTCCGAGAAAACGGAGCAATCCACCCAGGACATTAAGGACTGTCTTATAATTCATCAAAATCACCTGATCTACTCAAACAGGCGCTCAACATCTGAAATAGCAGACGGTAGTGAAAATACCACCACCCGATCCCCTTCCATTATCACATAATCCCCATCAGGCACTATGGTTTTATTTTTGTTAACTACCATACTGATAAGTGCTCCAATCGGAAATTTAATCTTATTTAATGGTTTACCTACAATCTTTGATTCCTTTAATACTGTATACTCAATAATGTCTGCTTTTTCACCTTCAATAGTTGTAAGCGCTTCTATACCAGTCCCCATTGTCAATTTTAACACTTCATTTACAGTTGCTTCCCTTGGACTTATGGCACTGTCAATACCAACCATCTCAAAAAGCGGTACGTATTCGGAACGGTCAACTCTTGCGATAACTTTTTTCGCACCAAGTTGCTTTGATAAAAGTGCACATAGCATGTTCTTTTCGTCGCTATCCGTAACTGCGATGACCACGTCCATTTCATGCACATCCTCTTCCTTTAACAGGTTAACATCTGTTCCATCACCATGAAGCACCAGAACCTTCGGCAGCTCATCAGCCACACACTCACACCGTTCCCTGTCGTTATCGATTATCTTAAGGTCCATATTATTTTTGTTGATCAACTTTGCAAGATAAAATCCTACAACACCCCCGCCTATGATCAATGTCTTGGTGCGCTTTCCGGTAATTTCGCCAAAAATTCCACGAATATCCTTCATGGTCTCGTTTTTTCCAATAACCACCATATGATCGTTTGCTTCTATAGTGTCAGACCCATGTGGAATAATAACCTCTGCGTTCCTAAAAAGTGCACTCACCATGCAACATTCGGATAATTGAAGGTCACGCATTTGTTTACCAACAAGTATATTGTCCGGTCTAACTACAAATTCCATCATTTCCACTTTACCGTCTGCAAAAATCTCCGAATCAATGGCAGAGGGGATGGATAAAACATCAGCCACCTCTGATGCGAGTGCAAGTTCGGGACAGATCATGATGTCAATTCCTATCTGTGTGCGTTTTGCCACAGGTTTATCGATATAATCAGGATTGGTCACCCTTGCAATCGTTTTTATTGGCTTTTTATCTTCTACTATCAACTTTGCAGCCATACATACGACAATGTTAACCTCATCATTTCCAGTTACCGAAACCAAAAGATCAACATTTTCCAGAATATTTGAAAGAATTGATACATTTGCGCCGTTGCCATGGATTACCTGTACATCCAGTTCATCAGCCCTTTCACACGCATCTTCATCTAAATCGATTATAATCACATCATGTGTCTTATAAAGGGATTTTGCAATATGATAACCTACTTCCCCTGCACCGACAATTACAGTTTTCATGATATTTCCTCAAACCGATTAAGTTAACATTAATTAAAAAATATTAGTCAATGCCCGGATTTTTCCGGAGTACATAATTATACAAATTATAAAATAAACAATAACATAGAATACGCCTTATTATTAGTATTAGTGTTTATACTTTACTCTATAAACACAGCAGTTTAATAAAAAAAATAAGTGAAAAACAGGTATTCAATACCATATACAATGTAATACTATGAAATTTGATACGCAAATCATTTCTAAAAAGCATTTTTTACTTTCTCAAATATTCCCTTACCGCTTTTGTCTGGTTGTGTGGTATTGCCACTGCTAATTTTATCAAACTCTTCAAGCAGGTGTTTCTGCTCACTTGTTAAGTTGGTCGGGGTCTTTATAATTACCTTTACATGCTGGTCGCCTTGCCCGTATCCGTGCAGATGTGATATACCCTTATCTTTTAACCTGAATACCGAATTTGTCTGTGTTCCTTTTGGCACATGCATCTTGACCTTTCCATGAAGGGTATTTACCATAATATACGCTCCAAGTGCGGCCTTAGTGAATGATATCGATATCTCACTTTCAATGTCATCCCCAACACGTTTAAAATCATCGTGTGGTTTAACGTGTATCACTACGTAAAGATCGCCTGGCGGCGCACCCGGACTTCCTGATTCTCCTTCACCTCGCACCTTCAGGCGCATTCCGTTATCTGCGCCCGCCGGTATTTTCACCGATATCTTGCGAACCTTCTTGGTTTTGCCTGTGCCCTTACATGCAGGACATGGGGATTCGATTACCTGTCCGTTTCCATGACATGTATTGCAGGTAGTAGTTGTCATAAAACGCCCGAATGGCGTATTCTGTACACGATTTATTTGCCCCCTTCCATGACATGTAGGGCAACTCTTCGGTTTTGTTCCTTTCTTTGCACCACTACCACCACAGGTATCACAGTTCTCAGCCCTTGGTACTTTAATCTCGGTCTTGATTCCAAATGCTGCATCCTTTAAATGGATCGCAAGGTCATATCGTAAGTCCGAACCTCGCATAGGACCCTGTCTTTTGTGTCTTGCGCCACCGCCTCCAAAGAACATGTCAAAAATATCACCCAATCCGCCACCAAAATCAGCATTCCTGAATATGTCCTCTGTGGAATAGTGACCGTCTATGCCTGCATGGCCGAACCGATCATATTCAGAACGTTTTTCCGAATCTGACAGCACTGCATAAGCTTCGGAGATTTCCTTGAACTTATCTTCCGCATCAGATTCTTTATTCTTGTCAGGATGATATTTCATGGCAAGTTTGCGGTATGTTTTCTTAAGCTCCGCTTCTGAGACATCTTTGGAGACGCCGAGTATTTCGTAATAATCACGTTTTGTGGACATGAACGATTCCTTATATTCCTATAAAAAGAATGTGCAGGACAATGCATTTTAAGTTGCATTATCCTTCTTTACTTTCTATTGTTACGTATCGTATGCAATGAGGCTATTTATCTTCATCGACGACTTCATAATCTGCGTCAACAACTGTCTCTCCGGATGCATCCTCGTCTTTTGGGGCACCTTCACCACTCTCAGCCGCAGCCGCAGTTGCTTCGTCCTGGGCTTTCTGGTACATTGCAGCGGAGACCTCATATATTGCAGTCTGGAGTACTTCTGTTTTTTCCTTGATAACTTCAATATCCTCACCTTCAAGCGCTTCCTTGAGTTCGGATGTTGCCGCCTCGATCGCAGATCTCTGTTCATCGGTTGCGATATCATCAGCTTCTTTTAAGATTTTCCCGGAAGCATTCACAAGTGCTTCTGCGCTGTTCCGTATATCTACCTCTTCTTTGCGCTTTGCATCTTCCTCGGCATGCAATTCAGCATCCTCTACCATCTTCTCTATATCCTCATCAGATAATCCACCTGGTTTCTTTATGGAGATGGACTGTTCCTTTCCGGTTCCAAGGTCCTTTGCATTCACATGTAGGATACCATTGGAATCAATATCGAATGTTACTTCGATCTGTGGCAATCCTCGTGGTGCAGGTGGAAGACCGTCAAGCATGAACCTACCAAGTGTCTTGTTCGCAGAAGCAATTCCACGTTCACCCTGTAGGATATGGATCTCTACGGATGGTTGGTTATCTGCTGCTGTTGAGAATGTCTGGCTTTTCTTTGTAGGGATTGTTGTATTGCGCTCAATGAGTGGTGTTGCAACGCCACCAAGCGTTTCAATTCCAAGAGAGAGTGGAGTTACATCAAGTAGAAGTACATCCTTTACATCCCCTGCAAGCACACCTGCCTGGATCGCAGCACCAAGAGCCACTGCTTCATCAGGATTAATGTTCTTGTAAGGGTCCTGTCCTGTAAATTTCTTAACAGTATCAAACACTGCAGGAGTTCTTGTAGAACCGCCGATCAGTAGTACTTTATCGATGTCACCAGATTTGAGTTTTGCATCATCAAGTGCCCGTTTCATAGAGACCAGTGTCTTATCTACAAGATCTTCTGTCATCTTGTCAAACTGCGCTCTTGTGATGTCAACATCAATATGTTTTGGCTGCCCGTTCGCATCTGCGGTGATAAACGGCATGTTAACGTTTGTGGAAGGTACACCGGACAGTTCAATCTTTGCCTTCTCTGCCGCGTCTTTTAAGCGCTGGAGTGCAGCCTTGTCATTGGATAGGTCGATACCTTCTTCCTTTTTGAATTCTTCGACCAGGTAATCAACGATCCTATCATCAAAGTCGTCCCCACCAAGTTTAGTATCGCCATTTGTAGAGAGTACTTCAAATACACCCTCACCAAGATTAAGTAAGGATACATCAAATGTACCTCCTCCAAGATCGTAGACAAATATATTCTGGTCGCCTTCTTTTTTGTCAAGACCATAGGCAAGTGACGCAGCGGTAGGTTCGTTGATGATCCTCATTACTTCAAGTCCGGCAATGGTTCCGGCATCCTTTGTAGCCTGCCTTTGTGCATCGTTAAAGTATGCCGGTACAGTAATTACAGCCTGTGTGATCGTCTCTCCAAGATACGCTTCCGCATCTTCTTTCATTTTTCGAAGGATCATTGATGAGACTTCTTGGGGTGTATAGTCCTTGTCATTGAGGTTTACTACATAGTTGGGCTCGCCGACATGTCTTTTGATTGAACTCACTGTATTATTAGGGTTTGCGATCAACTGTCTTTTAGCGACCTGTCCTACAAGTTTATCTCCTTTCTTTGAGAATCCCACAACTGATGGAGTTGTTCTTCCACCTTCGGCATTTGGGATAATGGTAGGTTCCCCGCCTTCGATGACGGCCATGCATGAGTTAGTTGTACCAAGATCGATTCCTAGTATTTTTGCCATTTTATTACCTCTTGTTAGTTTGTAAGTACATATTTAAATTTGGATTCATAATCAACTTTAAATTTGAATTTAAGTTTAAATTTAAGTTCAAATTTAAATTTAAGTCAAAATTTAAAATTTTTAGTTGATATTCGTTATTTGCTTTTTCCGGAGTTGTCCTAATTGTCTTCCGGCTTTTTTGCAATCGTAACCATTACAGGTCGTATGACCCTTGAATGCAACATATACCCGGGTTTGTGGATATCGATAATTGTATTATCAGGGTGTTCATTGGTTTCAATGTGCATCATTGCTTCATGCAGGTGTGGATTAAAATCCTCACCTTTGCATTCTATTTTTTTAATTCCTTCCTTTTCAAGGATCGAAATGAACTGCTTTAACACCATTTCAATACCATCGACTACGGATTCAATATTATCTTTATCTGCAACCTTTGCAGAATCCAATGCACGTTCGAAGTTGTCACAAACTTCAAGCATATTCACCATAATGTTCTCAGTTGCAAATTTCCGTAATTCTTCCTTTTCACGATTGCTCCGTTTCCTGAAATTATCAAATTCTGCACCAAGGCGCATTATTTTGTCATTGAGTTGTGCGATCTCATCATCACTTGATAACTCTTCGACCTGTTCACCTTCTTCTGCATTTTCCGATTCAGGAACCATATTATTCTCTTCAAGATCTTCGTTATCCATTAATTCATATCCCCGTCTGGAACGCGTAAAGTTGTCATTCTGTTGAAATAAATGATTGTTTGTACTTCTATAAAAGCATTGTGGATAGGTCAGGAATATATCCACCTTTTCAACCCGATTTTTCCAGTAACCTTGCCTTCTCGACAAATTTCATAACAGTTACCACAAAAGTTGCATGGGCCCATGTAAGCGGACTGACACTTAAGGGACTTCCGTTAAAAGGATTCAGTTGCTCTGCAAGAATACCGGTCTGTGTCGCGTGATCTGCGGTCCATAGCAGGATCTCCCTTGGTTTTTGCAGGTCTTTGATACTCTTTGCCTTCTGGATATGCCACTGGGCTACCCAGAGAGTACATATAAACCAGGGATTGCCCGGTATAACCTCAAGGTCATATTCTGTTACCTGGTGATACACATCCTTATAGAATCTAGCGATGCCACCTACATCCGTTTTTACTGATAATTTACTTTCTATGGTTTCCATAGTATTGACTACCCTGACATCATCGGGGGGAAGCACCCTGAATTGGGACACAGCATACAGGCTGGCATCTGCTGTTTCATCCCTCGGGTTGATGCTTCGCAGAAACCGTCCCAGATTTTCATCATAAAGATATTTCACTATGCCCGCTTTTACTTCCACAGCAGCCGTGTTATATTTTTTCACCATGTCATCGTCACCATACAATTCTGCAAACTTGGCTGCACATTTCAGGCCTGCGTACACGGTTGAAGATGTATAGGTATGGACTGCCCTGTTCTCTTCCCATAGGTTATAACTGGGTTTTGGGAGCCCGGTAGCAGCATCACGGTACCTTGTCATGAAATCAGCAGCCGGCTTTATTATTGAGAAATATAGCGGATTAACGGTCTCAATACATCCGGTTATCTTGTAATGGTTCCACAATGCCACAACTATTAGCGCAGTGCTGTCTTCTTGTATCGGAAGTTGGATATTTCCATCCGGGGCTATCCAGGGCATCCAGCCGCTTGCAAGTGTACCTGTGGGATTGTACTTCTGCAGGAAATATCCATGGTCACTGATAAGGTTACTACAATATTCAAAAAACACATTCACAATTCCGGAATGACGTGCCATATCCATCGCAATGGCGATAAACGCACTGTCCCGCGGCCACATGTAACTGTATGAATCCATGTTAAACCGTTTAAGGATATCACTGTCATTGGCAGCAATGATCGCCCCGCCATTATCGATCTGTGACCTTATGATAAGCAGGCTGTGTTTGAATAGGCCTGTCACCTTTGCCGGAAGATCAAAAAAATCATATTTCTCTTTGTTCACCCAAGAATAATAGTACTTCTCGGCTTCATCTAGCATTCGCCCGGGAGTTCTTTTTATGATCAACTCATTGATCCGCTTGACCTCAAAAAATGATTTTCCTGCTGCGATCCAGTAATATACTTTTTTTGTCTCACCCGCAGCAATATGTCGGGAGAAACTGATGAAACTGTCCACTTCTCCTATCTGTATCGAATTCATGTTAAGATCTGCTGATCGGATTGAACCGGATTCATAATTTTCTTTAGGACCGATCTCATAACGATCGAAGTACGGTAAGCCACTTATGAGGAAATATCGGGAGCGCTGGTAATGTATTATGGAACGCAATGCCGGGTCATATACACCTGTATCTCCCATCGGTTGCTCGTAAAGTGCAATGTCATGGGAGAATAGTAACTTTAGTTCGATATCCTTTGTGTCAGTATTTGTGATTTCTATACTGCGAATGAATATGTTTTCAAAAGGATGAACACATTCGTTGAACCTCAGGTCAATATCTAGTCGGTCGTTGCGGTAATGAGAATCGGTTACTAACGTTTCTTTCTTATAACCAGGCCTGCAGGCCCAGTCATTCCCTATCAGGGAAACCATGTCCATATTTTTTCCATCAACCACCACTCCTATCCGGCAGTGGCGATTGTTTACGTGGTTCTCATCTCCTACATGAGGAAAGTACATGTCCCGTATGCTCGCATTCTCATCAATATTCACCAGCAGGGACCCGTTCCCGACAACAAGTGGTTTTGGTATTTTATCACATCCTTTACAGTCACAACCTTTAACAGAGATTAGTGTTATGTTAGTTAATGGTTATTGAATGTATTGAATGCTTGGGATAAGGTACTTTTTAGTTATAATATAGTGTATTCTTAATTCATATGCGTAAGTAACTACGAACGTGAGTGAACAATTTATTGTTCAAAATGTTGTGAAGGGGGATAGAAAAATGGAAGCAAGGCAACAAAAGACAGATGATATTAGTATTGGTTTTCTTTCGTATGAGTTTCCACCACACATTTTTGGAGGAGTTGGGGTTCATGTGAGTGAACTGACCATGCACCTTGTTGAGAGTGTCGGGCAGGTGCATGTGTTTACGTCACATGTTGAAGGATTAAACGACCGGAAGGTAGGCGGTGTATATGTCCACAGGTCACCTAAACCTGTAGTACCGGCATCAAATCGTTCCAGTAATGCATATAAAAGATTATTATCCGATTTTACCATGCCAGGTATTGTGGAGCGACATATTTCAAGTGGAAAGATTGGCATGGTACATCCCCATGGGGAATTGAATCATGTGGCTGCAACGAAAATGAAAAAAGTGTCCCATCTACCTCGGTTAATGACTACTCAGTGTGTCGCCTCCGACAAATTCGATTCAGGCAAATTAATAGGTGTTATGAAGCAGGATGTGGGAGACAGTTATATTGCAGTATCAAAACCCATGCAAGTGGAAAGTAAACAGGTGTTTGGTGTGGAAGCATTGGACGGCCAGAAGGTTGAAAGTGTATATGGCCAAAGTTCAACTGAACTTTTAGTTCCGAAATTGAACTATTCCAAAAAGGACTATGAAAGGATAATAACCAATAAAAATGTAGCAGAGATGGTGAATAAGTACCTTTTGGATTCAAAACTTGACCTGTTGCATTCACATGGGGGATTGATCCAGATGGCTGCAACAGAAGCAAAAATGTCCACTCAACTGCCTCTGGTGATGACGGCTCACAGTACAGAGATCAATAGGGTCAGGCCAGACAATCTCAGTATCTTGATGGAACAAAATGTGATGGATATGGTGGACAGGTTCATTGCAGTATCTAATTCCATACGAAGGGAACTTAACCGGACCTTTGGTATCGGTTATAAAAATATCACGGTCATACCAAACGGTGTGAATAGTGCTATATTCAAGCATCAGGATGCTGGTGATATCTGCAAGAAATACCAACTTGATAACAGGTTTATCGTGTTGTTCGTTGGAAGGGATGATCCGCAAAAGGGAGTTGTGCATCTGGTCAAAGCCGTTATGGATCTTGCCAGGCAGATACCTGAAATTATGCTGGTCATGGTCGGTCAGCGGGACATTTATTCTGATAAACATATCCTCTGCCTACCACGCGTTAGCAGGAGTGAACTCATCAAGTTATATTCCCTTTCCGACGTGTTCGTCCTGCCCAGTGTTTATGAGCCGTTTGGTATTGTCCTCTTAGAGGCTATGGCATGCGAAACCCCATGTATCGGATTCCGGATTGGCGGTATACCTGATATTATAGACCATGATAGGACAGGGCTTTTAGTAGAACCGGAAAATTATGGGGGTCTTTCAGAGGCTATTGCCAGATTATACCACGACCCTGAGAAATGTTCCAAAATGGGTAAAAACGGAAGAGAGAGGGTAATCTCATGTTTTGACTGGAATTCGATATCGACAAAGACCATTGAAGTATACCGGCAGGTATTGCATTGAAATTGTCCAATCAAACATTGCGATGGCACACCCAATAGCAGCATACTGCGTGGCATGGTTACATTGGTGTTCGGTTAAGAGGTATTATTGGCATGATGCTACTGTTCTTTAGATAAAAGCAACTCGGCACACATTTCCAATTAAAACGAGAAGTTAGCATCTGTTGTTGGTTTTTTCATTCCCATACTTTTGTATCAATTTGATGAATGTATGCTATTTATCACGATTCATCTCTTAACCGAACACCAATGGGCATGGTTACTATGTAGATCAAGATCAATCAGATCATACATCGTATTTTATAAAAAATAGTTCAAACGAACTGGTTTTGCAGTTTGTGTGAGAGTATCCTGATCATGATCATGCTGGAAATCATGCAGATTGCAAGTGCAGATACGATATTATCCCAGCCCAAGGTATCGATCCCACCACTAAATGCATATATTATCCCGCTGAAAAATGACATCAAGGTAAATGTTGCAGTAAATGCTGCGATACATCCCCCTATGAGGGAACCTACATGATCGGCGCCACGTTCTTCAAAAAAGACCGATCCTGTTATGAATACTACTGCAAAGATCAGGAGTAGCAAAGCAAAAGACATCGGGCTTTCCCCTGTTGTAGCTATATTTATGATACCAAAGGCGACTCCGATCATGAATACTGCCATTGATATAGAGATCGCAAGTGCCTGAATAAACGGATTATCTGATAAAATTTCTATATTCATCCCTCGTTTCTAATGAATGATATTGATACTATATATTTATTATTAAAAAAAAGTGGGTGGTGTTTGTTGTTGCTTCCTCGACTTGTGGCATTCGTTTTTTTTTCCTGTTGTAAACCGATGTTTATTTCTGTTGCTTTCTTCAATAATATCCATGATCGATTCGATCGACCGTGTTTGAGTATTTCTTTTAACTGCTTGGTGTGTGTACCGGACACGTGCCACAGTTTTTTTAGTTTATATAATTATATTGACATATATTTAAGTAAAATAAACATGTTATAAAATGTTTTTTTGTATAACAGTTATGGGTGCATGGTGATTATTTTAGTGCGCTGTTGACAACGTTACCCTTAGTTTTGAAGTGAATACAAAAGTAACCCAATTTAGGTTTTATCAAATCCCATGAAGTATAATTTACTTTTATTTACACCGCTGCAACTTGAAAAAGACCATATAGAAAATGCTATTTAGATCAAATACTAACTTATCGATATGACTCACAGGATATATTTTTCAGTTTGTGGAGAGGGATACGGGCATTCTAGCAGGGATCTGGCAATAGCAAAGGTACTCAGGCGAAATGGTGCCAATGTCCTGATGGGGGGCTATGGGTATGTGTTAAACCGCCTGCGGGAAGATTTTGATTGTGTTGAAATCCGGCGTGAATTTGAAATGGTGGGAGATTCTGGCGCTTTTGACTTAAAAGCCACCATCTCAAAGAGCAAATCGTCGGCATTTCATTTTTCAAAAATTATATCGGAAGAACGTAAAATAATACAGGATTTCAATGCCACATGTGTAGTAACTGATGGCAGGACTGCCGCCATTTTTGCAGCATTTAAACTGGGAATCCCATGTATTGCAATATCAAATCAGACAAGTCTTGAGCCTTTTTTCATTGGTAGCAAACATATTTTGCGCCTGATCGGGAAAACAGTTGAATTTACATCCAAAACTTCGATCTCATTTGCAGAGGAAGTCCTTATCCCTGATTTTCTTCCCCCTGATACTGTATGTTTGAATACATTGAGCAAAAGCTGGCATGTAATGAAAAAACAACATTTTGTAGGGCCTGTGACGTCCATTAATGTTGATAAAATTGATGTTGATAACTCTTTTAGTGGTAATCTTTTGAATATGGACAGGCCCCTTATCCTCGTCCTTCTAGGTGGACATTCCTATCGCCGTCCCATTTTTACCACATTGCTTGACATGGCACACAGGCTCCCTGATGCCAATTTTTTAATATTCACAAAATTCACATCAGATTCATATCCTGACAATGTGAAAGTTGAAACATTTGTAAAGGATATATTTCCATACTTGAAAGCTTCGGACCTTATCATTACCCAGGCAGGACACAGCACTGCCATGGAAATACTGACTCTTGGGAAAACCTCTCTCATTATTCCGGATAAAGGGCAGATAGAGCAGGAAAATAATGCAGCGCGGATGAAAGAACTCAGGGTCTGTGAAACGCTTGACTATGATTCCCTCACACCTGATGCTCTTTTTGATACGATATATATGTTACTCAATGAGCCAGGATATGGAGAAATGGCAAAGCATTACTCCAAGATTGTACAGGAAATGAAAGGGGATGAAAAAGCAGCGAAGATCATATTGGAACTGTCGAATAGGTTACAGGTGTATTAATATCTTCCAATTGTAAATGTTAATCGCTTTTAATATCGAATACCAATGCCAAAACCCGCTTGTTTTTGTATATAGTATTACATTCTATGGTTTTTAATACTGAGTTTATGCCTGCCGATCTTAAATATGTATGACAATTGTGTGTAACTATCTATTTGTGGACGATTTAGCCTGCTGATAACGTTTATGTGTGGCTGGATAGTTACAACAACGGAACGTTTTTACGAAGTTGTGGAACTAACTTTGTGCTATGTGCGGATGTACCACCAACCAATCAGTATATATAGTGATGGTGCATATTATACCATGTGTAAGAAATGCTTACACATGAAATAAAATATAAACGAAACATGAGGTAAATAATATGAAAAGAACAATTTACTATGGACTTGCAATGCTTCTGGTGCTTGCAACAATAGGTACTGTAGCTGCAGGACCAAACTATGTTGATGCAAACAATGATGGTGTCTGTGACTTATTTGTTGACGAAGATGGTGATGGTATCAACGATAACTGTGCAGGAGATGGAACCGGAGATGCTCCACGTGATGGCACAGGTTGCAAAAACGGTGGCGGTCAGCATAACCAGAGATCTAATCGGTAAGATATAACCGGTGCTTATTGGGGGCTTATTTAATGCCCTCTATTTTCATTTATTTTTTATATCTATTTATAATGTGAGTTTGTCTACTATGAAAATAAGTAATCGGTTGATTCGAACCATAATTCTAACTGTTTTTGTTGCTATCACCCTTAGCTTGTCGATCAAGCATTTTGCAGTTGGCAGTTTCCTACGTCCTTATGGCGGTACCCTATGTCATTATTGCCCGGAAGTTACCCTTGCGACTTCAGTCTTGTTGTTGAATGGTACGAGTATTGCAAAAGTCAACGTTGGCAATATTGTTGCACTTTTGGTATTGACCGTGACAACACTTGCACTTGGACGCGGTTTTTGTGCATGGATCTGTCCTTTCGGGGCAATATTCGAATATCTCAATATAATCGGTAACAAGCTAAATATTGTACGGGAACCACCTGTGAAGACAGACCGTTTTTTAAAGAACTTAAAGTACGTTATATTTGTAGGTTTAATAATTATTACAACTGGACTTGGAGAATATATATTCAGGGATTTCTGTCCAGCACGTGCGATTTACTTGCTTGAGATGCCGCACGGCAATGCAATACTTTCTCTGGTAATACTTGGGATTATACTGGTAGGCGGCATCGTAATTCCTCGGTTTTTCTGTAGGTATCTCTGTCCAATTGGAGCTTATACGGCAGTAATCGCAAAAATATCACCAATGTCATTAAAACTTGACACAGGTTTATGCATCGATTGTGACAAATGTGCAAAGTCATGCCAATTTGGAATTGATCCGAAAAACGAAATTCCGAAGATGGAGTGTACCAATTGCCTTGATTGTGCAGATGTTTGTCCAACTGGTGCTTTGGAGGTGAAGTTATGAAACAAAATGTTTATGCCATGGTACTGCTTATGGTATTTTTTGTGTCCGCATTTACATTTAGTATTGTTATAGAAACGGTTGGGTACGGGGAATCTGAGCATGAAATAGAGTTTCCTGAGGCTCTTGAAGATATGACTTTTGAGAATATGGGACGCAAGACATTGGAATCTGTGTGTATGGAATATAATGTATCGATGGATGAACTGATGGTTGAACTAGAGCTTCCACAAGATACTGACCCACAGACCAGACTTAGTGACCTATCGTTGGAAGGAGACTTGGGGGATATGGTTGAGGTAGCCGTTATAAAAATGAAGCATGAATAGTTGAAAATTTGATAACTGTTCAGCCATAGATAATCATAGATAAATATTATCGATAGACTGTATCAATTTCAAAAATCAGGTTAAAATGCATATTCGGATTGTCAAAATCAGATGCCTAAGCAGGCTTTTAATTTAAAGAAAGAGTCAGTTACCCTTAGGTTTGAAGCGGATACGACAGACTAAATTGTCTTAAGATGGGATTCAGCATAATTGTTAAGCATCTTTAAAATCGATTGACTTGGACTCAGTATTAAAAAATGAAAAATATAATATAATATAATGTAACATCATATCATAAATTTATTTTTCTTCCGATCTTTTTATTGTATATTATATTACACCATATTATTTTCAACATCTGCTAAGGTTTGACACTCAATATTCTTTTTTAGTATTAGTGACATAACACATTATTGATGAATATACGGCGTTTTGTTCCGGATGATTTCGAACATGTTCTTTCAATTGAACAAGAAACTTTTAGTGACCACAACCCTATTATCTATATCAATTTCTATGAATTGAACATGAACGGGTTTTTGGTAGCCGAAGAAAATGGTGTGCTAGTCGGCTTTGTTGTAGGTTATCAATTAAATGAGAGCGAAGGGCGTATATTTTCGCTTGCTGTTAAGGATGGCTACAAAAGTCGTGGGATTGGAACCCAGCTTATTCGTTCCATATTGAATGTCTTTTATGAAAACACATTACAGCATGCCAGCCTTGAAGTTCGTGTGAGCAATGTGCGCGCACAAAAATTGTACCGGCAAGTTGGATTCATGCCTTGCTGGATTGAAAAAGAATATTACTTTGACGGGGAAGACGGAGTTATCATGAAGATGCGCATATCTCCAAATTGTTTATTGTATGCTTTAAATAAACCATTGCAAAAACAGGTTACCCCCATCAGGAATGTACCTGTTTTTAAGATCCCGGATTCTATTTAGTTGCCATGTATAATCTCAGATCCAGCGCGGGATGCAAGTTCCTGCATCCTTGCAGATGTTCTTCCGATACCAGAGAATTCATCATCAGATATTATAGAAGCAAGTTCATTTCCAAGAACAAATATTGCATGTTTGTGTTCTGCCTTACTGCGATGTATGTGTACAGGACTTATAGATAATGAGTGGTATTCGTTAAAATCGCAACAGGATTCGTCACATTCAAAATATTTCTTAATCTGTGCCATCAATGTATGTAGCTGAATTAATTCATCTTTGTGCATAATAATCAACCTATACCTTTTCATAACAATTTATAACTTACAAAATTAGCAGTACCAATTTGCTAACATGTAAATACTATTTTGAATTGAATAAAACCGTTGTTGCCGGAATAGCCATTCCTCAATTATGATATATATAGTTTTATACATTATATTTATGATTAATCATGATAAATGTTGCAGCATTTATTTAAATATCGATTGAATTCTGCAACATAGATATCTTTTAATTGTAAGAAAATCCGCCCTTAGATCAGATTTATTTGGTGTACAAAGTATAAATAAAACTTCCTACAGCGATCTGTGTGGTATAATAATTAAGACTATATACAGCAAAAAATAAAGATGTAGGAAATGTTTTTACATAGGTTTAAAAAGCCCCTATTACATTTCCAAACAAAAAATTACAATTCCTGTGCTAAAAACACTTTTACTGCTTCAGGACTTTTTGATATGTTTCCAACTTTAACGCCAACAAGGTTTTCAATTTCCTTATCTGCCGCAATATCAAGTATCCTCTGGGTGATTACACCATCAAATATAACACTTTTAACGTTATTGTCGCTCTCTTTTAGTGTTTGTACAAGGTCACGTACTGCAGTCTCCACAATTATATCATTATCTGACCCTAACAAGCGCGCTCCAAGCGTACCAACCAATGCATCCGCATGGGTTTTGAATCTGCGACCTTCCATTGCTTTTTTTTCAGGAACAGTACTTTTTGATTTTGATTCAATTTTCCTTGCAGTTACCCCATGGCGCTGGTTTGATGATTCTGACAATGTTCGCTCATGTTTTTTTGCAGAAACTTTCTCAGCTTTTGCAACCACAGACCTATTAACCTCTGCAACTCTTCTTTGTTCCTTTCGTTTTGGCAATCTTGAGACATTTGAAGTCTTAGGTGAATCGGATTGACGAATAGAATATTTATCCATGGCCTGTTCAACAGGAATTTTCTGGCGCAGGGCCCGCACAATCTCCCTTTGGACAAGGTCTTCCACACTTTTTCCATCAGGAGCTCTGGCAATATAATCAATATCCGCAACCTGAAGAAGTTCCTTGATAATAAGTTCCCCTCCACGATCTCCGTCTGTGAATGCCGTGACTGTCCTTGATTTCGTAAGTTCTGCTACTTCAGGTGGAACGTTTGTACCACCAACACAAATTGCGTTCTTAAGACCATAGCGCAGAAGGTTTAACACATCAGCACGTCCTTCGACCACTACAATAGCATCTGAATCAATAACATTCGGTCCACATGGGATCTTTTTCTTACCATAGTACTCCATCTCCTCAATCCGCACGGACTGACGTACCTCATCAGCAATTTCCTGTGATTCAGGTAGATTAATATCAAACATATCGGTGAGAATAAACTTTGCCCTATCAATAATCTGTTTCCTTTTTGTCGCACGTATGTCCTCTATATTGATAGCTTCGATCTTTGCGCTACAAGGACCGACCCTATCAATTGTTTCAAGTGACGCTGCCAAAATTGATGTTTCAACCTTATCAAGACTTGAAGGAATCATGATGTTTCCTTTTGCCTTCCCGCCTTTGGTATTCACAATAACCTCTATCCTACCTATCCTACCTGTTTTTTGAAGATCGCGCAGGTCAAGGTCTGAGCCCAGCAATCCTTCGGTCTGACCGAAAATGGCCCCGACTATATCAGGGCGCTCAATTACCCCATCCGCATTAATTTTGGAATGAATGATGTATTTTGTAGTATCTGTATTTTGCATACTTATATCCTCCATAATTTATTTATGTGTATATATTATTGTGTGTTTTTCTTTGCCTATACAAGGCATATCTTATATATTATCAAGAAAATCCTCGCTACGCTTGGATTAACCCGGTGTATATTTTGATGAAATATGATACAACAAGAAAGATCTCCACATTGGTCGGATTATCTTGGAGTACATAATTTTACATATACCGGTAATCGGTACAAATACAAAAATAGAAGAATTTGAAAATTTACACCATAAACATGGGAATGGTTTTTATGTATTCACCAGTCAAATTTAACATTCCCTCGAATGCTAATATCATACTTGTACAATATCTCGTACAAGTTATGTACTAATTCTTATGTGCCGGATTTATTCCATCAATATCACAATAGAAACAATTACTGTAAATGTTTTCGCATTATGCAATTTGCATGTTAAATTCAATATGAATACAATCCACTTATTGTTGAATTGCTTGGACCTAAGCCAAACTGATCATCTTATCTTTACATCAATATAGACTGTTGTAAGGTTATAAACACACAATTTTAGGATTTATTACAGTATATAATCATAAAATTATATACTGCGAGTTTATCCGACCGTAGGAAGGATTATCTCGCAATCCTGAAAAATGCCATTGTAAATACCCCATCATATCATTTTTTATCTGCTAAAACTTAAACTCTGCAAATGTGCTCCCTTGTGTATATAAGATTTGGATTAGTAAATGATGTTGTAAATTTATAAATGATTCTAACTATAATTGTACATATGATCGTATCAATTAAACTTTTGAGCGTCTGTTGCGCAATTTATTGATCTTCAATCACGAATGTGTAATCTGCATTAAGTGATTACACATTGTGATAAGTAGTTGAAGCTTAATAAGCTTGTGGTTTTATAAAATGTGTGTAGTCCCGAATGTTTTGACATTATATACTCGTCCAACTTCTTAAATTTTTTCACAATTCTGTCTACATGCGTTTGAAGAATACGTTTAACTTAGGTCAATCCGGAAGTCTTGACCAGAATGCATCCTCTGGCGTCTGCAGATAATGTATTGTATCCAAACTTTCATCTTAATTATTATACCTCGCAGCTCTGCTGCGAGTGTAGAAATATAACTAATTAACGTATCCCCTTCAAAAAGGATGGTAAAATGCATATCTGGATTTCAAAATCAAGTGGCCAAGCAGGCCTTCGATTTCA
>JBQVMC010000015.1:0-24063 GCA_052361145.1 Methanosarcinaceae archaeon | reverse complement strand
TATTTTTCTCTGCGTGCCTCTGCGATCCCTGCGGTTTTCAAAACCATTCCGGAAGATAATAAAAAATCTCAAATTCGAAGTGGATATATTTTTATCAGAATTTTGGTAGCAACAACCTGATGTATCCTACATAAGGTATCTTGTATCGGGCGACTCCGATAACCCACTCATCTTTAATAGGAATGTGATAACTAACAACTCCTTGCTGGTCAAAATGTGTATTTGATACTGGATTATCACCTTTGGTGATATACCCGCTAAATGGCGCTGGAGGTCCGTTTGTCCACATTGATTCTCCTTTTTCTACATAATACATTGCCCTGTGGATAATTGGTGTGGCATCTTTCATACCGTATGGCCTATATAGTATTACATCTCCGTTTTTTCCAAACGATGAGTAATTTTCATTATCAGGTTGGTTGGTAATTATATGGGTTCGGTGTATGCTTTGGATAAAAATTACATCCCCAACATTTATATGTGGTTCCATACTTCCTGATTCAACAGCTACCATAGGTATCCACATACCAAATACTATCTGGAAAAAGGATGCAAATATCAGCACAGCTAAAACAACAGTAAGTATATCGCGTGTGAGTGAGATCCAGGGTTTGTCACTGTTTTTAAATATATTAATTGTATTTTTTAAGCTCATTATATTTTCCCTTACTATCTTATGATATATAATAATGTACGTAGTCATAGCGTTAAGTTATCAAATTAGTTATGGCACAATTTGGTATATGTTGTCAGCGATGGTCAAGGATTCCCCATTTTTGCCGGTTTAAAATTTCCACCCCTAATCTTTGATGAAAAAAATTAAAGGTTGTGAAACATGCTAAAAATGGAGGAATGGTTGATGATAAGATATCTATATGCACAGGGTTTAAGCATTGAGGCAGTATCAAAAAAAAACTTGTTTTGATCGAAAACAGGTTTATAAGCATTATCTGGGGTCGGAAATAGTAGGGTTCCAAGAAACAAAGAACATTTCAAGGCTTAATGATTGATATTTTGAAAGAGAATGTGGTTGCAATGAATAAAACACAATCTACACTAAAATTCTTAGATATTCATGTGGATAAACATTCACTGTCAGTCTATGATGCTTTGATGCTTTGATGCTATAATATACATCAAGGAGAATGGACTGTTGGTGGAAAAAAGTTAAATATTACAAAATTGGGTGCGGAATATAAGGCTTAAACTTGAATTTGATACAATTCCAATCAGTCCAGCTCAACTTTTCCTTACATTTATAAGCATAAACCAACATTACTGCAATAGATATCCATGTCAGACACACTGATCAAAAACACTAAAGTCTTTTTCAACAACTATCTCCAGCCAGCCGAGATTACTATCAAGGATGGAAAGATCGAAAAGATCGCAAAAGACATCCATGTATCAAGCATTGACCGTGTAATAGATGCAGGAGGCGCGCTTACTCTTCCTGCGGGCATAGACGTGCATGTACATTTCAGGGATCCGGGACTCACACACAAAGAGGACTGGTATTCAGGCTCCTGCTCTGCGGCTGCAGGAGGAATTACTACTGTCATCGACCAGCCAAACACAATACCACCAACCATTGATAAGAGGGCATTCAAGGAAAAACACAAAGCTGCAAGACGAAAATCCATTATAGATTTTGGGATCAATGGCGGAGTTACTGAAAATCTTATTGAATTGCCCCGGTTGTGGGAACTTGGGGTGACGGCATTTGGCGAAATATTCATGGCAAAATCTACAGGCGAACTTAATATCGATGATGAAACACTGGATAAAGCGCTCGCTATCATAAAAAAACTTGATGCGCTTGCCTGTATACATGCGGAGGATGAAAAAATCCGGCTTGAGAGAGCTGAATTGCTAAAAAACGATATATCCCCGGAATCTCATTCCAAAGAGCGCCCGAATATATGTGAGGCGTTTGCGGTACAAAGGGCTGTTGAATTAGTTACATCACATAATACGCGCACCCATTTCTGCCACATCAGCACGCGGGAGGCTCTTGGTATTCTCAGGCAGGAACAGTTCATTGCGCGCGAGCATGGAAAGCAATCAAATATTACATGCGAGGTTGCGCCTCATCACCTATTCCTGACAAACAAAGACTGGGCACGCCTGGGTTCGTATGGAAAGATGAACCCACCGCTTCGAAATCGCATGAGCATCAAGGCACTTGTGAACTCGGTGAATGATGGGCTGATCGATGTGGTAGCATCAGACCATGCGCCCCATCTTGAATTTGAAAAAGATGTGGACATAAAAAGCGCCCCATCGGGTGTGCCGGGTGTAGAAACCCTCATGCCACTCATGCTTGCTGCTGTAAAGAAGAACCTGCTTCCGCTTAGTCGCATGATAGATGTTACAAGCAAAAACCCGGCACGTATATTTGGTTTTGATAGTCTGTTGAAAGGCAGATTTGAAGAAGGATTTGATGCCGACCTGATAATCGTAAACCCACGCGAAATGCGCCTTATAGATGGAGATCTGCTGCACAGCAAGGCTGGGTGGACACCTTACGAAGGTATTGACGGCATATTTCCACAAATTACAATCTCTCGCGGCGAGGTTGTGTGGGATGGGGAAATCATTGGCAAGCAGGGGCGTGGCAAATTTTTGAAAGGACACGGAAAAGTTTAGGATATAGAGTAAGCACAATTTGTAAATTGTGTGTATAGAACCCACAAACTTTCATGGAGCAACGGGCATTAGCCACAATTTTCCCTATCTGTTACGTAACCTTTTTAACCGATAAAATCTATTGCAGTGGATGCCTTTAATGGGATAGTAGGGTAGCCTGGTCGATCCTCGAGCGTTTGGGACGCTTGGACTGCGGTTCAAATCCGCGCTATCCCACCACAATTCTTTTACTGATCTATGCATTTGCTATGTTCATTGCTGTTATGTTGGTCATAAATACTGTATAGAAACCTTTTTTAGTTGTCAGTTAAATGTTGTTTGAAGGTGTATAATGGAAAAAACAATACAGTTGCAAGAAAGGATCAAAGAACTTGAAGAACTCCAGCGATACAATCGTGGACTTATCGAAGCCAGTATCGATCCTATGCTTACAACAGACACTGATGGTATCATCACTGACGTGAATGAGCAAATGGTACGAATCACAGAGAATTCAAGAAATGAACTCATTGGAACTCCTTTTAAAGAATATTTTACAGAGCCGGGGGAAGCATATGAAGGTATTACCAAAACACTTGCCGAAAAAATGGTAATGGATTATGAACTAGTATTGGTATCCCAGGCAGGAAAAGAGATTCCTGTGTCATATAATGCAACTGTATTTACTGATGCGAATGGATATTTAAAAGGTGTTTTTGCAGTTGCCCGCGATATGACCGAACACAAACGACTTGAAGATAAACTTAAGAGTTATACTGAAAATCTGGAAGTGATGGTTGAGGAGCGCACCGAGGAACTTAGAATACAGCAGGAGAGTGAATCATCATACAATCGGATCATGACAGTGCTAAACGCATCTATTGACCTGAATACAATGCTTAAAAGTGGGTTAAATGAAATAATAAAACACCTGAATGCGCTTTTTGGAGTGATTTATCTTTATGATGAAAAATCCAATGTTCTAAAACCAGCAGCAACCTATGCCGTGAAAAAAAAGTTACTGACCGGGGAATTTGAATTGGGTGAAGGCATTCCGGGAGAAGCTGCACTTGAGAGAAAAACACTGGTCATAAGGGACATACCGCAAGATCAGGGATACCAGATCGAATTTGGAGATGTGCAAATAATCCCAAAAACCATAATGAGCATTCCTATTGTATTTCACAAAAATCTGCTTGGAACTATCCTGATCGGATTTATGACAGATGTTTCAAATGATACCCAACAATTCTTACAAAGAGTCGTAAGCCAATTTGGAATTGCCACAAATAATGCCCAGTCATATATCTTAGTTCAGAACATGGCACATGAACTTCAAGAATACTCCCTGCAACTGGAAAAGTCCAACCATTTAAAAGACCTTTTTACAGATATCCTGCGCCATGACCTGCTAAATCCTGCAGGACTTGTACGTGGTTTCACGGATGTCCTGATATCTATGGAAACAAATGAAAAACGCAAGGGGTTGCTCAATAAGATATATAATAATAATGAAAAACTCATTGATCTTATAGAGACAGCATCAAAGTTTGCCAAACTTGAAAATATAGAGGAACTTGAATTTAAGCGCAATGATATTGGCAAGATTATCAAAAATGTTGTCAGTGTTTTTGAACCGTTGGCAGATAAAAAAGAGATGTCAATTGAATTCCTTGCAGATAACAAATACTTTGCAAGAGTGAATCCGATTATTGAGGACGTATTTTCAAATCTTTTGTCCAATGCCATAAAATACAGCCCAAAAGGCAGTCGGATTATCATCGATATAAAAGATGATGAAACAAACTGGAGAGTTTCGGTTACTGATTTTGGTTTTGGAATCACAGATGAGGATAAAGCAAAACTGTTCCAGCGATTCAAGCGTGTGGATAAAAAAGGAATCAAAGGAACAGGACTCGGGCTTGCAATAGTCAAGCGAATTGTTGAACTTCACGGTGGGAATGTAGGTATTGAAAATAATCCTGCCGGGCAGGGAAGTATTTTCTGGATAACAGTTAAAAAAGCGTGATTGTGGTTGAAGTGGATACACGCAAAGAATGAATGTGACGTTTTTCAGTTATCTTTGAAAGTCAAGACAAAGCCTTGTGGTTGACAACACTGGTTAATACGATCATGAAAAAATAAACTACAAAACTGTCAAAAGAATTAATGCACATTGCCCGAAAAATCCAGAAAATACAGGAATCACAAGGTTATCATCAATCTTACCGGCCACTGTTTCAACAACAGTTGCCGTAAGTGCCATAATAAGAGCAATAAGCCAGTTGCCAAGAAAAACATATCCGATGATAAAATCTACCACAAATTCTGTCGTGCATCCTTCCAATGACTTACCGTTATAGATGCGTGTTTTGCCAAATGCCTTTCCAATTAGTGCTGCACTCATGTCCCCGAAGGTTGTCATTAAGATTGCAGCATAGGCAATCATTTCGCTAAAAACAGATATGGAAATAATTGCGCCAATGGTGAAAAACACATGACCTGCAAGGTTTGACTCCTCTTTTTCCCGAAACAAGAAATGAAATAACGGTATCTTCATACCATGTTCAAGCCTCAAATGTTCGATCACAAGAATGACTATAAGATACGAAATCAGAAAAGTCAGCACCAGCTGTTTATCTGTATAAAAATATATCAGGATAATTATTACCGAGGTTAAATGGACAGTTTTTCGCAATAATTCATTTACAATTCCTGTTGGTGGCATCATGACCCAATTGGTATTATAAGTATATAAGAAAAGTGTATTGTGTGCAAAACCTATTTTCCACACATCTCAAATATCTTATCTTCGATTTTCTAAATACCTCAACAGGAATATCCAATACCGCTTTGATTGTAGTTCGAAATATTGTTTACAGGCCGTCCCAAAACTAAAAGCATGTGTACAAATCAAATAATATATATTGGTTTTGGGGCAGCTTGCATTATTGAATTTAATACATCAAAAATCCAAGCAATCAGCGCTATGTTTATGTTTGCACGAATTGTCCGCAACAGGTAAACTGATTGTGTGAATGTAAGTAGGCAGCATTGGAACATGCCGCCTACGGCGTTTGTTGTTACGCGTGTATGAATATCCCTAATTCTCCTCTCTCGGCCAGTTCGTTTCCATCCAGCCCGGAATGCGTCCTGAATCAGGAGGACCTATCATAACAACTGAACCAACCTCATCTTCCACATCACCCTGCAGGCGTGCAGCAAGCCCAGGAAGGATAATGATATTATGATTCGTCCTATCCTTCAGGTCAAAGCCTGCATCATCCAGCCCCTTCTTGATCTTTGCAGCCGTAAGCTGGCCGCCTGCAACCGCAGCTTCCACACCGATGCCATCGGTATCAACTGCCATAAGATAGCAGTCAATGCCATTTGATGAGATATCACTCTCAACAGTATAGTACGTCAATGCAAAGTTAGTAGTAACAAACACAGGCGAATCTGCTGTTGGCGAACCTACATCGTACATGGCAGGATCTACCGTAACCGGCTTTCTCGGGTCTGTATAGATAGTATCACTAATATGGATCTCAGGAAGCAGTGCATACGGCTCGATACTGTGGAGCAGCATAATATCACCGTATTTAATGGTAAACACCGATGCAACAACGGTTTCCCAATATGATGCGCTAAGAGGATCCTCATGCGCCATCCAGGCCGTTAGCGGCACTGCCATGATCGGGAATGCAATATCACGGTCACCCCCGATACCTGCTCTCCTGACCTTTAAGAAATTGTGGAATGTGTTCTTAAGATCCTTACCTGTCGGGAACGTTCCCGGGTCAAGAACAAGATTTTCCATTCCCATCTCAAGAAACGTCTTTGCAAGGGACTTAAGCATATCAAGGTCATTCGGTGCAAACAGGGCAACAGGAACCTTATATTCAAGTGCAATATCTGCAATCTCCTGCCAGTTATCCTTATTTGCCGCATAGATAAGCGGATTCTTATCTCCCACAACCTTAAGACCAGCTTTTAACACCTCAGGATTGAACGAACAAAGCACAAGCGGAAGATCGGTTGTATCCATAACCTTCTTCACAGTATCCGCAAACTTTTTCGGTTCATCGGAAACCGAGCGCACCGCGATCATATCAAGCGTCAGGAATTCCCCGACATAAAATTTCTTAAAATCGCGTATTTGCTCCACCCTTGAAACAAGGTCATTCTCTTCCATCGTGTCCCAGACATCATAAGCCAATATAGTCCGGTTGAAGAACGTAAGTTTGTGACGATACAAAACATCATCACCCCCGATCTTCACAGTATTGTCACCCGTACCGATCTCAACTTCACGGATCTCCGGTGCAAGAAGACCTTCAAGTTCTGCATATTTCTTCCTAAACTTGTCAACAAGTATAGGACCACAGTCAGTAAGTTTGTGGGAACGGTCGATCAGGTGTGATGCAAATGCCATACATGTTGCTTCACCACACTCGCCGCAGTTCGTTCCTGGCAGGAATTTGTATGCCTGTAATGGGCTGTTCAGTTTCATATTATCACACCTCCATCCCTATCCAGTTGGTAATATCAACCGGTTCTTCCTCTATTGAACCAAAGAGAGTCTGGGTTATCTCCTTTAGCACCTGTACGGATGTAGGATGCATCATCATGAACAGGTCATTACCCGCAAGCGCAAGGGAAAGACCTGTAACAATTTCCCATATAGGACCCCTATACTCGCGCGGTCCCCAATCCGAATCCTGTTTAAGAGGAGAGGAGATCATCCATGATTCACGGGCACCCCATGCATTGGTAGTACCGGACGACATCGGGAATGTCAGTTCATCATCACCCATAAGACCCGCAAGTCGTATGCGCTCCATATTAGTATAAGCATAATCAAGACCATAACCAAGTGCCGCAGTTGTCGGATCCATCACAATATTTTCGCGTGGTACATTACACTGCTTCATCAATTTGCGATTAAGTTCCTTTTGCGCATTGATCTCCAGTTGTGTCCATGAAAGAACAGCATGACCATGATCATTAGCTGCCTTTGCAATACGCTCATAATCAAGGTTCAAGCTGGCTGAAGCAAGCAAACATCGCTCACCCTCAGCAACTTCTGCCGCCTTTTCAAGTACCTCCGGGTCCTTCTGTGGATTCCCGGAACCACCAATAACAACAGGTACATCCACAGCCTGCAGGACATCCTCTACAACCTTTGCAGCATCGCGTGCCGATGTATCGTTGATAAGCGGGTCGGTTGAGATAAGGTGGATCGTAACCATATCGGCATTGAAGTCACGCACAACCTTTTTTGCCCACTCGGCAGGATCGTTAATAACATCCTCATAATTCATCTTGACAGCCTTCGCCATACCGATAGGCATGTCGAACACATCCATAGTAACATAATTGCGGTGCGGCATCTCCGAATCGAAATAGAATGGCAGTGCATTCTCACCACCGAGTGTAATCGTGTTTTTACGACTACCGCCATCTGCCGAAGTCGCACCAAGCGTAACTTCCTGTATCGTATGCTTCCATTCTTCCACATTTCCGACCTCGAATCCGGAAGAAATAAGTTTATTCAACCGTGTCGGTGCAGCTATATCTGCCACAGGTGCTGTTCCGCCAACCCCTGCAAAAACCTGGTCGATCGGATATCCCAACATGCGTGAGATATTTGCAAGATGTAACGAAATCTGTGCAGTCTCATGACCCAATGCATAAGCAAGAGCAGGATTTAATCCACCGCCACCACTAATATCAAGTTCGATATCACCCTCGATGGTCACACCTTCAAGTGCCTCAACATCTCCCATATCCTTAAACATATCAGTAATATCTGACAATTTTATTTTTTTTGTCATATTAATTTCACCGTCTGCATAAATGATGTATCAATCACCTATAATTCTAATCTCTTTGCTATATTCTCAACTTCCTGTACCGCAACTGAATCATCAGGAAGGTCAAATAGGGGCAATCCCACAAGATCGCGCTCCTGTATCATCTCATCTACCTTGACCGTACCTATTAACTCCAGATCCAGTTCCCCTGCAATCTCTGTGATCTTATCCTTATTGGCATCCGTAACCTTGTTTGCAATAACATACAGGTTCCTAATATTAGCCTCAAGTTCCCCGATAAGTTCACGTATCCGCTCGGCAGTCCTAAGTCCCCTGCGTGAACCGTCCGTAATAACAATAAGATCATCAATATCACGAATGATCTTACGGCTGAAATGTTCAAGGCCTGCTGCGGTATCAATTATAACCACATCATAGTTCTTGACAAGACGGTCCATAATACCACGAAGTAGGTTATTTGCATAACAGTAACATCCCGAACCTTCGGGACGTCCCATAACAAGCAGGTCATACCCGGGCATCTCGGTCAGCACCTCATATATCTTGGACTCGAATATCGATTCCCTATTAACATCAAGAGGTAAATTATCTCTCTCAGTCAGCATGAATTCCCTCATATCTCCTATACCCTTCTCAGCTTCACACCCAAGTGTTTCAGGCAGGTTGGTATCAGGATCCGCATCTATTGCCAGGACAACCTTGTTGCCTTTTGTAAGGTAGCGGATAAGCAGTGCTGCTATTGCAGTTTTGCCTGTTCCGCCCTTACCGGTTATTGCAATGATCCTTGTCACATAAGACCTCGCATTTACTTACTTACACATATATTCACTCGCTCTTTTTAATGATCACCCGATCAATTGAGACCTTTGCATTTTTGAGGATGATCTTGACCCCTCCGCCTGAACCACCTGTCATAGCCATAGGTGCGACTGCACCTGACATCATAGCCGGTACTGGCATTGGTATCATGCCGGGTGCTGCTACAGTATCATCAACTGCTTCTTCAATTTCTTCTTCCTCTTCTTCAACCCATCGTTCCAAAACCGGGTGTTTCTTCTCTATCAAGAATGCCTTGAGTGATTCGAGGTCAGTAACATCCTCTTGGGTTGCAACCTTATCAACAATATCCTCCGGGATATCATTCAACACCTTATCCTTTAGGTTTTTCGGCATCCAGACAACACGATCCCAGCCTCCGTCAGCCTCTATGAACTTTGGTGAACGGAAATAATTAATGCCAATACCAAGGAAACCTACGATTTGCTTACCGCCACCAGTCTGTCCTGCCATTGTTGAGAACGGAAGACCGTTTGGTGCAGCTGCCGTATAATCCCTATCAATCCATCCGATACCGTCAACTTCAGGTATATAGAATCCGACAACCTCAAAACAACCACATGAAGTGTGTGGGAATTCAAAGAACGAGTGGATCTTGATGCGGTCATACTCGCCATTCGAAAGGGATTTTGCAAGTTCGTTCACTCCTGAATATTCCCCTCCCATAGCATCAATGACCTCACCCTTCTTTATCGCGAATTGCGGACCCTCAGGGTCAACCTTCGCAGCAGCCCGACCATCGAACCAGTTGATAGCACCGCAAAGAGAGATACGATCAGGTGTCACGACGCATACATTGGTAGGTGCAAATGACTGGCACAGCGTACAGCCATAGAACACATCCACATCCTCATCATGAAGATTGCGGGTTCGCTCATCGCGTACCTTATATGCTTCCATTGCCGGCCCAAGTTCTTTTTCTGATTCAGCCAGGTCTGTGATATAAGTGGCTTCAATTTTCTCAATAAACGGAAGTTCATTCTTAAAGAGCATCATAGTTGCTTTTGCGATCTGCTCTAAAGAATTCAGGCCTTTTTTCACTGCATCCTTGCTGATACGGATCCATATATCATATCTCTGGTTTAGGTGCATGACACCCTGGATATAGTTCTGGAAATCATGGTTTCGCCGCTCAACAATAGCCTCAAGGTCCGGTTCCACAAGTTCACCCGCAATACGGTATATCATTGCGATAGGATATCTTGAACCTTCTTCCATCTCTGATATATCCGGCCCGATAAGCGTAAACTTGCCGTCTTCTATCTCATCCATCCCGACTGCACTAACCAGTTCAAAACCTTTGGATTTCGGACCTGCAAGTTCGACATACATGCCGTCTTTCCTGACTCTCTCACCCTCGAACATGGGTGAGATCTCAAATGGGAATTCATCTACCATTTTCAATTCTCCGTTTTATTAGTTTTATTAGTTCTATTAACATTATACTTCCAGTCATTACCTTGATTATTCTATACGAGCATTATATGATACAATCATCATAAATTTTCAATCAATTCATCCAGTGCTTCAAGATGTGTCTCAGGTTTAAGGTTTCCAAAAGACATACTTGCATTTTGTAAGTAATGCCTATCAATGGAAAGCGTTGTAAGATCCGTAAAATTCTTAAGACCCGATAATACCTGATTAATATAATATTTCTTGTGTGCCAGGACAATGATAAGGTCATAATGACCCTCACCATCCAGTCCGGTCCAGTTCACATCACCGAGATACGTAGCTAGTGCATGTATATTGATGTATTTTGCTTTAACGTCCTCATTAAGAAAACCCTTAATGGAAGTGCTTGTGGCTGCAATTTGCATACCGGTTTTGTTTGCGATTGAAATTGCACGTTTGAGGATATCCTCATCAAGTACTGCAGAAGAAACAACTAAAAGCGGTCTCTTTGCCTTTGAGATCATTTTTGCAGATATTTTTGGCTGGACAGGTTTTGCACTTTTTGTACCATATGTAGTATACATTTTAATGTTCTTTGTAGTATCAACCATGTCTCAAGCCTCCTTGCAAAGCCTTCTAAGATTCGTTGGCTGTGCAGAAACATCGAATTTCATAATCGGACCGGAGAGTATCTTTTTCTTCTTCCAGTCGATCTCCCAACCATGGTCAGTTTCAAGTATCTTTAATAGTTTCTCTCGACTGGCAAGAGGCAGGTCTGTTTCAGTCCTTACAAATTTATACCAGTCATCAGGCATCACACCAAGATACTTCTCGCTAAGTTCGATGTAATGGGTGAGTTTGATCATTCTGCCCATATTATTATCGGTTGGTCGTATGCAACTCTTAGCAAGCATTGGCATTATTTCTTCAGCATTGTCAACAGTTGACACTAAAAAGTCAGGTGCCGGTGGGATTTGCATCTCTTTACCATTTCGTGCATCGTAAACTGACCATTTATTAGAGTCATAAGGCTTGCCGATAAGTGCCCTGCGATACTTTGAACCGTGTGGTCCTAATATCACCGGAACACCCAAACGTGTGCATCCTGTCCCGATAGATGATGCTTTTTGTGAATAGGCACCCCATGCGATCCCTACTGCTCCTACACGGTTCATCACATAATCAGCAATCTCTTCGAAATTACCTGTGACATTACGCTGTGCAAATATTGCTGCAACCTTAATAGTTGTTGCAGTAATATGGGAGTTGGATACACATGAACCTACATTGATAAGATTGCCTCTTAAGAAACTTCCGGAGAACTCTTCATAGAGTGTTTTACCTTCTTCATTCTTGTACATTCCAATATCCATTGCAGTGCACCCTGAAACCACAACAATATAACTTCGCTTTAACATCTCTTTTGCGATGTCATAAAGGTCCTTAGTACCATCCGAATAATTTGAACATCCGACCATAGCAACAATTCCAGGTGTGGTTCCAAGAACAAGGTTAACACCTTCCTCCCGAATTTCAGGATCGCTTACCTGACCCCTGCCGGCACGCATCATCCCTTTTTCTTCACGAATGACCTTCTGTGATGCTTTTTCAATGACATTTACGATATCGATGTTTTTCGGACACTCCTGTTCACACCTGCCACATGCAATACATTTGTCGTGTAATATCTCAAATGGGGTAAGGTCACCATCTGCTGCTGCAGTCATTGCATCGCTGATAGGTAAATTCATAGGACATGCCAGTTCACATACAAGACAGTGAACACACTTATTTGTAAGTTCTTTAAACTCTTCATCAGTTGGCAGGGCAGTAATACCTTTTTCTTTTCGGATAGGTGCAATTTTCATTACAAGACGTGGTGCAAGTTCACCGATCTTATCAAAATCAAGCAAAAGAGCACCTGGTTCCTTACCGCTTACCAGATCATTAATAATGTCATCAACATCGTCATTTGAACGGTTTGGCAGGCCATACATGATCTTTTCATTTGTACAGATCACAGGTATTGAAAGTGCCTGTGCTTCTTGTAGTACATCAGCCCGTACACACTGTTCATCCACAACAATTATATCAGGAATACCTGAACGTATATATTTGAGTTCTTTTGCAAGTGATCCGACGATCTTCGCTGTTGGTGTTCCGCCAGCATCCATATTGTAACGGGTCATATCTATTGCTGTACAACACAATCCGGCAAGTTCAATTTTATCAGTAAGATCGTGCTCATCCATATAATCCATAATATAGGTTACAGCTGCAACATTATGCCCTATACAGAGCAAGACCGGTTTTGTGGAATCTATACTTCCCATTCCAATCACAGCAAGAGGTGCTTCCGGATCTGCTTTTGGCATGCCAAGGCATGATATCTGCGCAATATCCGATACTTCCATTCCCACATGATCGAGCATGCCGCCATGTAATGCTTTTGATTCGAAGTCGATAGATGCACCTTCCTGACCTACATGGATTGTTGCCAGAAGCTGGGTTAGCTGTTCTTCTACATAGTTAAGAACAGGTTCAAGATCACCAAGTGTCTCTGGCTTTATTCCTGTGACCGTCTGGGTGACAGGTGCTTTGATATTTGTCGGACCAACATCAATCGGATGGTCTGCACCATGTGTTTTTATCAAATGATGGAGCAAATGCCGCCCGTGACCTGCATGTGCTGCAGCTCCGGTAATTACGCGAAGTAAAAATTCACGCGCCTGATGGGCTGCCATATCAATACCGCAAGCGCCTTCTTTGTTGCCTGTGAGGTCACATGTGCCAAAAGTACAGTAACAACACTGGTCACACATTGGTGTATAAACTGGTTCGTAACGGTTGAGTAATTTATGATCCCATTCCCTGATGTCCACGATCCCGGGCTTTGGGGTGGGACCCATTTCGCCATCGTCTTCCGCTTTTTTCTCGATTGCACCTACAATGTTGCCAATCGTTATCTGAACGTTTTCCAGATCTTCAATAGTAAAACTGCCTGCCCTTATTTCACTCATATGTTTTTGGTCCTCCAAAATCAACGTTGGTTGGTTTGTTGAATATCCCAATTAATTGTTGCCCATTTAAGTTGCAATAATTTTAAATAGTGTCGGGGTAATTGTTGCTAATATGTATTAGGTATAGATAAACGTTCCCCAATCTATCACGATTATTACTGATAAACATTTGATTGTTCACATTGTTGCAATTGTATCAGGCAATACTTGCTGACACTCAGGTTAACCTGAAGTTACAGGCCTTGGGAAAAAACTCATCCATTACTCTTGTTTCCAATGAGATACAATGTCATAAGTAATCACAAGGCATCCAATTTTTCGAACGTTATGTGCAACATTCATCAAATTATAGTTATGTTACAATTAAGTATCTGCTTAAATTATCTGCCCAAACACCTCATGAAACATGGAAGTTTCTCCAATAGATGATCCGGGTTTATAGCCATGCCCAAAATCAGCTTAAATTGAACTCCAACCCACATCACCCCTTAAACCTCGAATCATAAAACAAATACTCCTGTGCATACCCGCAATACTCCCCAAAATAACTGCGTCCCCATTCACCCATCTTATGATTATTCATCTTGCCACCAAAATAGTCATCACCGGCATAGTACTTTTCCACCACCTGCCTGACATGCGTATCCACAGGAAAAGACTCCATCTTATCAAGCGAAAACAAAAGAATACAATCCGCAACCTTCTCACCAATTCCATCAATATCCATCAATCTCTCTCTTGCGCCGTTATAATCCATTTCGAACAACTCATCAAAACAAAATTCCCCATCAGCCACCTGCTGCGCCGCCCTTTGAATCCTTCCGGCGCGAAATCCCAGCCTGCACTCGCATATATCCGATTCATCAGCATCTGCAAGGGAAGCCGCATCAGGAAAACTGTAGTATCCTTCCGAAATATTTCCGCCGAACATCCGGCTTAGCAATGATATGTTTTTCTTGATCCTTGGTATGTTCGAAGCCGTTGCGAGCATATATGAGATCATACATTCCCATGGTTCCTGCCGGATCAGGCGAAGCCCGTGATATTCCTTTATCGCCCCCCTTATGTAGGGGTCTTTACCAATACTGCCCAGTATTTGTGATAGGTCATCATCCAGCCTGAAATATACAAAAAAGAATTCATGCGGCAGGGAAGAATCAACAAAAACTGTGCCGCTTTCCGTATCCTGCCGCGCGCGGACAACATTTTTATTGACCACACCTGTCCACCATCCATTCTCACACCTATCACTCTCACACCCATCACTCAAATCCGCACGCTTCCACCTGAAGACCTGTCCGCAGTCAAGCGTGTAGCCAAGATTAATATCAACACCCGAAAAACTATACATGCATAGTATGCAGTTCAAGTTCTCTTAAAAATGTAGCGGATGAAAACGTATCACCAAGCCCAACTGTTGTCACAGGATCATCGCAAATAATTGTCGGCAGGATAAAAAACATGTAGCCCCTGTATTCACCAGCCACTCCACTGCCGTATTGTTTTCCGCAGATATGATCCAGCACTTCTCGCATCTGCCCCTTGCCAAAAATGCTTTCATTAAGGGTAGAAGATTCTGCTTCAACAAACTCCCGGTTCACCAGTTTTCCAGATGATGCAAATGCAGCCGCACATTTCACACCAAAACCCATAACCTCAAATTCCGTAACAGGATCTGCAATTGCAATGTTCGCTGCACAAACACTAAGCACAAATTCCCGTGTATGTATCATTAATCTCCTTGTCCCAAAGTCAGACGCGCACCGGATTGCAGCATCTATTACTGAACATGCATCCATCTGTAAAATGCACTGTGCAGGCACACCATGCACACCAGAAAGCATTGCAAGCTCATCCTCATTCATGCCAATACAATCAACATGATCCGCCAATTTTGAAAACACGGAATAGGCAATATCACTGTTTAGAAAATGCCCGAATTCCGCATGTATCCTTAACTTGCTGTTCAATTTTCTCCATATCTTCACCTGCTCAACTGCCCTGTCAATCTTTTCCACATACTTTGACCCGTCGGGATATGTATCCGGAAGCATGTGGAACCCCGAGAGCAAAACACCATCCATTTCTTTTATGTGCTCAAGGGCATATGTTTCAAAATCAGGATTTACGGCAAGTTCGATATTTGCACTGTCGTACGTTGCGATAAAGCGGTTTTCCCTTGGCACTGTAATTTTAGTGTTATTTTTAGTGTTATTTTCAGTATTATTTTTAATTTTAGATTTAGATTTAGGTCTATTTTTAGTGTCATCAAGCAAAAATGTCTCGCCTTTTTTGAAATCGAAGACAAAATGCACAAGTTCATCAAAACATTCGGATGCCGGTTCCCTGGATTGTGGCAGCATGATAGATCTCTTTGAAAACAGGGACATTTGTGTAACTGAAGGTCTTACCACATTAGGTATAACCAGTTCTGCTCCCATCTCAGACATAACATTTGCCATTATTCCGGCATTGCCACCCATTCTTATTATAGAACGGTCAAAAAACCGTTTTTTCAAAAAATCAAACGCATGTTTTTCGTGTATCAGCCATTCAGCCCCGCTTCCATTTTGCATACACAGGACAAGTCCGGCAACAAAATCGGAAACCGAATTCACCTCATTTGGCGGGTTTTGAATCTTTGCATTGATCTCGGCAGTATCCTGTGACCTGATAAGACCTGACACTTCATCCCCACTTATACTATATACCGAATCGATATTAACATTGTATCCGCAGAGTATCTTCATCAAAACATGCCCCCTGCCAGTAAATAATTATAATTTATCATTTCACTGGTACCATCTTAGCCAGCATAGCAACAAAAGCACCTGCTGAGATCGCATCTCCGATTCCGACTGTTGCAATTGGTTTTTTGACAACTTTTGACGGGATAATGATAACATTATGAGTAGGGGTACAGATGCACCCGTCCACAAAATCATCCATGGAACATATGTCCCTTCTGATCAGGTATTTGCCAAGGATCTCAAGTTCTTCGTATCCATCTTCCGAAACGGGAACATCAAGTCCTATTGCAGCGTCATCAAAATGTTCGATTGAACCGCGTGAGGCCTGCGCTGCTGCAATTGTTGATGAAAAAAGCAGTGCAGTCCTGTGTTCCTTCACATTGAGGGGATGATCTTTTGATATCACACAGATATAGAATCCAAGTGAGTGAACATGCACCCGCTCAAGTTTAAGATCATGTAGCAAGCGCACTGCACCTTCATATAATGCTACGATGGCATTCTCACCTTTACTTATCACAGAATATGCAAGTTCCTCATGCCCGAGTACATTCAATGCATTTGCAACCTCGACAGTGTCAAGACCGAGCGAATGAACATGCTGGCATACAATACCCTTAAGCAGCGTTTTGCGAATGGTTTTGTTCTGGATCGATGTGAACTCTACGTGTATACGTATGTCGGGATTTCCTTCCTTAAGCCGTTCGATGACATTAACAGCCCGCTGTACATATTCATGATATGTTGTGCCGTCCTCGTATTTCTCCCTGATCATCTGGTAGCCTGCAAGGATCGCACCGTTAACATCCTCTTCAAGTTTTGGTATCTGGTCATACAATTCCCTGCTCATGTCAATGCGTATCCAAAGCGGACGTGATGAGATTATCAAACGGTTGTCCCTCGGGACAGCAAAGTGCTCTTCCCCGTACTTGACCATAAGACCTTTTGAAAACTCGATTATCCAGTTCACTCTTGGTTTGAATTCCGGGTTGTATACCTCACGCGGGTGTTTGAGCACCAGTACCCCATCTTCGATCATAGGGTGCATAAGGTTTGGGAGATCTGCAAAATACTCTGCCTGCTCTTTGGAAAGCCAGGGAACATAAGTGATCACTTTCCGGACACCAAGATGTGCCAGAAGATTGGAAATGATCCCTGCCTGACCACCCATGCGGGCATCATCGAAAACAAGGTTATCTGTCAGCCATTCATGAATGTCGGAAGTGTATGTAGGAACTTCCGCGGCTTTGCCATCACGCATTGCTATGATCAAACGCGCCAGGAAATCGGCAGGAGATATTATCTCCCGCGGATAATTCACAATCTTTTCCTGAACCTCGCCCAGATCAACAAGTGTTAAAAGCTTAGAAATATCTTTTTCGCTTATGTGCTTTATTGCATCAACATTACTGTTGTATGCAACGAACATACCACTTACGTTGTCCAGTGATTTCCTTATATCAGAAAAGGCTTCATTATAATGTTTTTCCCATTGTGCAAGATGCATAGATTTCCCCTGCCTAGCCTATTATTTATATTACAATGTTGTTACGCTATATTAAATTGTATTGATGATTCTTATGCTTATACTATAATCATGTCATGTACCCGGCATTGATCTTCACATAATCATACGTCAGGTCACAACCCCATGCGGTGGCAACATTTTTCCCTAGCCCGATGTCAATCATGATTATAATTTCATCCTGCGCCATTATATGTTCCAGAGATTCCAGCACACTCTTTGACATGTTTATAATATTCCCATGCTCTACAATTCGTACATTGTTTGCAACATTGTCACCACCTGCAAGTGCCAGTGATATCCTGTTCTGGTCAATATCCGCACCTGAGTAACCCACAGCTGCAATTGCCCGTCCCCAGTTCGGGCTCTTTCCAAACACCGCGGATTTTACAAGCGGCGAGCGCACGATCGCTTTTGCAGCAATGCGCGCGTCATGTTCTGTTTTTGCACCCCTTATCTGTGCTTCGATAAATTTTGTGGCGCCTTCGCCATCGTGTGCGATCATCTTTGCCAGATCGGTCAGGACATGGTCAAGTCCTATCTGGAACTCCTCCACCTGCGGCTCAACCAATGACGCACCTGTTGCTGTTAGAAGCACGATATCGTTTGTACTGGTATCCCCATCGATCACGATCATATTGAAACTTTTATCAACCGATTTTTTGAGACAACTATATAGTACATCGGCAGGAAGTGATGCGTCCGTGTAGATAAACGAAAGCATTGTGCCCATATTCGGCTCGATCATTCCCGAGCCTTTTGCAATTCCGCCGATGCGTACGCCGCTATCAAGTTCGACAGCCGATTCTTTTGGAAAAAGATCAGTGGTCATAATCGCTTGTGCTGCTAAATTGCTGCTATCCGGCGTACTGTCAAGTGTTCCCACAACCTCGCCGGCATGCTCGCGAATCCACTGCATATCAAGTTTACGTCCTATTATGCCTGTAGATGCCACAGCGACCAGTTCTTCCGGCACATCGAGTTGTTCGGCAAGGATATGCGCCATTTCCCTGGCATCGGCAATCCCCTGCTCACCTGTGAATGCATTCGCGTTTCCGCTGTTGGCAATAACAGCCGCAAGCCTGCCGCTATTTGAAAGTTTATCTCTGGTAATTATGAGTGGCGCTGCAATAACCTTGTTGCGTGTGAATACTCCTGCTGCGCTGCCATTTGCAGCAATTACGGCAAGTCCTATATTACCGGTTTTAATTCCACTGGCACGAACGCCTTTGATAGCACATACTCCGCCATCCACATGTTTCATATTAACCACCTTTGGTAAAGACAAATGTAAATGTAAATGTAAATATTAATATAAATATAAAGATAAAATATATCCACTTCAAAAAGCATGGTATTTTGACCGGATTTACAGGGTGTTGACGTTGCGGTATATCCTGTCGATCCTGTCTAATAATTTTTAAATTACCCTTAGATTTGAAGTGGATACCATTTTACCCTGTTTTTTGAAGTGGATACGATAAAATCAATACTTTAATTATAATAAACAACTAAGCTTCAGCAAGCCCGCGAATGATATCGCCGCGCGTGATTATACCAACAAGCGCCCCGTTATCCAGAACCGGAAGCCTGTTCACTTTATGTTTTATCATTAGTGATGAAGCATCTTCAATCGAATTGTCCGCGGATATTGTATATACCTTAGATTCCATGATCTCCTTTACTGGTTTTGTCCCGATGTTTGTTAGCATGTGCTTTGTATCTTCCCAGTTTATAAGTTCACGAATCGGGATCTCTATTACTTCTAACGGGCTTGGTAACCATAATCCTCCGTGTTCCGGCACTTCGAGTAATTTCAATATATCTGCTTCGGTTACGATCCCGACAACTTTGCCTTCTTCGACCACAGGAAGCCCGCTTATGTTTTGCTCCTTTAGAAGCTGAGCTGCACTACTTATCTCATCATCCGGTTTACAGGAAACCACGTCTGGATTCATAACATCTTTTACATTCATAGATTCACCTTGGGATAAGCGCGGGCTGGAATTATTGCACACGTTCCACTTGTTTAATAGTTCTGTTAAGTGTGGTAAGTATATATTTGTTATCTTGGCACTATGGAGATTTTTGATTTTCATGAAATAATAGGTTTCCAGTGTTTGTTTAGTATGTTTAGGTAAAATGTAGATGTATATCCAAAATCGTTACTCCACGCGTAGCAACCACGCCACGGGCGGCGCGTTCCCAGATCATAGGTCATATTCCAATTCTAAGAATTTATGCAATATGGCAGAGTTATCAAGTTCTGTGTAAAAGGCAATGATTGGTGAAGAATCCAAAATTTTCATGAAATGGTACCTATGTATAAACTTGAATCCCTTTTAACTTTGCTTCTTTAATAAAATCATCAATATTAATTCCTGCTATCTCCACTGCTTTCCCAAGGCTAATTTTATTTTTTGCATACAGTCTTAACGCTATATTTTTTCTTTTAGGTTCAATTTTTTGAATCTTTATTGATTCTGTAGTCATCTCGGGAAATGTGAAATAGATAAATCCAAGTAATTCATCTTCGGTTAGATCATTCAATATATCTTTAAAGTCTTCAATCATTTCTTTTTCATCACGGCTGGTATGTTCATTGATGATTTTTATAATACTTTGACCGAGATTACTAAGTTTTAATTTATTTCCATCTCTGGAAACGACTTTTGCAAATTCAAGTTGCTGCAAATCTTCATCTGCAGTTTCACTATATGGTCCCATGAAATCTGCTTCAAAATCGGTATCTTCTGCAAGTTCACCAAGATTTTTAGATAACAGAAATAGCTCTTTTTGATACCAAAGATTACCTTTAATAGGTACTTGATCGTTTGCACTAATGAGTAACAAAGTGTATCTTTGAGTTTCAGTTAAGTTTTCCAATATTCTTTTTATTTGGTCCATTTCAAATAACTATATGCGTGACATACATATACGATTTTGCCAAGCCCTGTGAAAGTATTATTTGTATTCAGGCTCTTTTCTTCTTTGTTCCCTTCTTCCGTTTACCCTTATTTTTGCACATACTTTGCAACATATTGAAAATTAATCCGGGCTTCGCGGGAATTATCCCGTAGAATATAATTTACTGCAAAATGGCGTACTGTACATCAATTTCACAAAAATTCCTTAAGCCGTGCCGCGCAGGATTCAAGTGTCCCGTTCCCCACGACATCAGGCTCAATGCCCCCGTCTCTCATACCTTTTGCAGTCTTTGGACCTATCGCGACCGTGATCACATCTATAATATCCGTTTTTTGAAGTTTTGCCGATAAGAACGACTTCGTACTTGTAAAAACAACGCCCTCGACCATGTGAGACGCGATCATGCTCTTTAACTCATTGGGCGCACTCTCAAGTTCATAGCACACGCCCTCAACAACCGTTGCACCCATTGATTCAAGATCCTTAACAAGTTCCGGATTTGGAATCCCAGCCCTCGCAATCCCTATTATCTTGCCCTGTATACGACCTTTCAGGTATTCTGCAAACTTGTCGGATGAGAATGCCTCCAGCACTTCCGACGAGTGTCCGAATTCGTTTACCTTCCCGGCAGTCTTCGGACCCACGCTGAGAATTGTAAGGTCTTTTGGAACTGAACCACATTTTCCAAAGAACTTCGAAACACCAAGAGAACTTGTAAATATCAAGATATCGACCCTCTGCTCATTCACCATTCTTACCAATGCATCAAATAAAGCGGAATTGTGCGGTGGTCGTGAGCGTATGGTAGAAATAATTATAGCTTCAATACCGTATTTTTCAAAAAGTCCAACGGTATTATCCTCTTTTTCCTGCAATCTGGTCACTGCTACTCTCATGTAACATGATATTTGCAGTCAACCATCATATTATTTACGATTGTAACGTTTGTTGTAATTATATTATCAAAACTATACAGCGGAATATGTTAACCGAAAAATGTTTAATACGGTACAGACATTTGCTAGAAGACAAGGAGGTAGCATAATATGGCTGCTGTTCCAAAAAAAACAGATACAACTGCCAAAATAAGAGTAAAACCAATCTATTTGATCCTTGGAAGCGGAAGCATTGGATTTGCTGTCGCAAAGGAACTTAGGGAACTTGGTAAAGACCTCGTTATTGTAGATCAGGACGAGCAAAAAGTAGAAACTTTACGTGAAGATGCATACGAAGCTTTTGTTGGTGATATCAAGGATCCTGAACTATTAAACAGGGTCAGTACCAAAAACCTCACTGCAATATTAATATTAAGCTCAGATATTGAAGCAAACAAGGCAGCGCTTGTAAACATCAAAAAATCAGCATCATCTGACGTATATATTGTTTCAAGGGCAACAGACATCATAAATAAACAGGAGATGGAAGCACTTGGGGCCGATCTTGTAGTGATGCCTTCGAAACTTGTTGCATCATCACTTGCAAGGTCCCTTGAACGTGCTGAATCAATGCGTCGTGGAAATAGGTTATCGCAATGGTTAAAAAATATCAATAACAAAAAACTCGCTATTGTGATACATGACAATCCTGATCCCGATGCCATATCAAGTGCATTTGCACTACGGGAAATTGCAATGAGTGTTGGAACTGAGTCATTCATCTTATATCACGGAGAGATAGGTCATCAGGAAAACAAGGCATTCGTAAACCTTCTTGGAATTGACCTTAACCGAATGGAAGAGCATGATATTTCGGATTTCGACAAGATCGCACTTGTTGATTGTGCTGTACCAGGCTCCAATAATATGGTGCCGCCAGAGTTACATGTGAGCATCGTAATTGACCATCATCCTTTAGGTGAAGTGGAGATCAATGCGGAGTACGCCGATGTGCGTCCCAATGTAGGAGCAACGGCTACAATCCTCACAAAATATCTTCAGGAATTAAATATTGATATTACCACAAACTTAGCGACTGCCCTTTTGTATGGAATAAGAACAGACACACAGGATTTTAAACGAAATACTGACCCTGCGGATCTTTCAGCAGCATCATTTTTGTACCCGTTATCCAATCATGAGATCCTTGAACAATTAGAACGCCCATTAATGTCAATTGAGACACTGGACGTTCTTGGTGATGCAATAGTAAACAGGCAGGTTATTGGCAGTTATCTTCTTGCAAATGTAGGAACGATACGTGATCGTGACACGTTGCCCCAGGCTGCTGATTATTTGCTCAACCTTGAAGGGATCTCCACCTCAATGGTGTTTGGCGTATCCGAAGATAAGATATTTATCTCAGCCAGGAGCCACGATATCAGGATCAACCTGGGAGATATCATGAAAAGGGCATTTGGTGATATGACCGGAGGTGGACATGCAACAGCCGCAGCGGCACAGATCCCACTCGGGGTATTCAGCGCTTCAAAAGACAGGCAGACACTACTGCGTCTTGTTAATGAAGCGGTCACGAAGAAGTTTTTGAGCGTAGTTGGAGCAGAGGAATCCGAAGAATAAGGTTTGTATTTAAATTTATATTTGAATTTGTACATCTGTACAATAAACCATGCATTATTTTGCCCACAGTTTTGTCCATAACATAACAGTCATCATCTATGGTTCATACAACATATCACTTGCATGGTTCATACAACATATCACTTGCTACATTGCATTATGTGAGATTATAATTTATATGCTATTAAAAATTAGGTATTTGTATAGCTGTGTAAATGAGTTCGTGTTATTTTAAAAAATATTGAAACAAAAACCATTGCGAACGCCGTTAGGCGGCACATCCCACTGCCACCAAACCCATAGCTCATTCCACAGTCCAAAACTCAAACATGGATTTCCCATATCTGCTAAAACAACACCGCTTATAAACAATTTTGTTTTTCACATCCTTGGTATGGAAACATGCCGCTCTGCACTCGCATGTAGTCGCGCTGTTTTCATCATGAACTCGTTAAACCAACCGCTTGGCAAAAAACATAAAGGTGTACTGAATCGGTACATATACGATACTTTTAGTGACAGGTCAATCTATTATCGGAGTTATATCCCATCTTGCCAATAAGATATCGACTAACGATTTAGATTCTTCGTAACTACTCACGTTTAGTAAGCAATATCTAGCGG
>JBQVMC010000014.1:0-24154 GCA_052361145.1 Methanosarcinaceae archaeon | reverse complement strand
ACTGCCGGTTGTATCCCGATTTGATGATACCGAACTTCTGGGAATAATAACCCGCAGTGACGTAGTAAATTCGTATAACAAGAAAATAGTCAGCAAAATCCGGAAGAAAGGGATGTAGAATAAGTTTTTGCTTTAGCGATCTTTGATGCAAATCCAATCCGACGAGGCGGATCGGGATATTAAAATACCGAAATACGAAGCAGCATCTTGGATCTATAGGTTAATAATGATGAGAAAAAGTCCAGCCTGGAGTTTACAGGTGAAAAACCAGACGAGATCTTATCCAACCATCGTGTTCCGTAATTAAATTTTCAAGACATAATTCGGAAAGGATAATCATATCGTTTCCAAAAAATGGCTTGGTATAGATCAGATTAATTGTCACGTCAATTATGCGAGTGAAAATCCATGGTTAATAGGCTGCAGACCGGAATTACAAAAGCAATTATCGAAATGATAACTGCTGCCCGATAAGGGTTATGGGAGGCTTGAGCGGAGTGCAGTGAAAGTTGCACGCTCCGTTCTTAGAGGGCTGGGGGTCGGCAACGACCCTTGGCTACTCGATTATAGCATACAAAAGTTACAAAAAATCGATGTGATTTTGCATAGCTCCTGCAATATTGAAGAAAACACATATTACGAAAATAATGCATCCATCATGCTTTTATGATTGTCGAACTTTTTTATCTCAATATTGATTTTCATTTTTGGTCTTTCTTTAAGCAGAACATAACCAAGGGGTGGTTCCACATTAATTCCATTAAGATCTTCAATTTTTAATTTACTTATTATACCTTTTGATATCTCATGTTTTAATTCATCATTTTGTAATATTTGATCATTATCAACAATACCGGTTAGTGCGCAGATGATTGCATCAAGTTCATCATTGTTGAGCATTTCTCCATTCTCGGCGATCAATTCTAATCCTTCTGCAATTTTTTCCGCGATTCCTCCGGTCCAGTGCCCATCCTCAAATACAATTTTATGATCTTTGTACTTTTTATACGGCAGACCAAGAAGGCGGAGTGATGCAGCAGGATATGTTTCAAATATCTGCGTTCCAACAAGAGACTCAAAACTCTCCAAGTCATCGGATGCAGACAATAAATTTTGAAAACGGGCGACTGGTGCACCAATATAATTTGCAAATGGCGCCATTCCCCCAAATGAATAATCTACAGGACGCCGAGTCAATTGCCATATAAACGATGCATCATCAAAATTAGGAAGTCCCTGAAGATCAATTGGTGTATCTACCAATAACACAGAATTTTTGCAACAAGCTTGCAAAAGTTCTCGTTCTCTGGTTTCTACACTATCAAGGGATAATTTACCATCATATTTCTTAGAAAAAACGTGTCCCTGATATACCGTAACAATAATTGAATTATCACTTTTACGACGTGCTCTGGCAAATCCGGATTTGCCTGTCGAATAGCCTGCAATATCCAAGCCAAAAGATGTTTTTAAAATATCATCATCGTTTGCCAAATGTATCCTCTTCAATTTTTGTATTTCATTGTACTCATTTGCAAACCAAACAACCTTTTCGGTTTTCTTTCTCATAAATTAAATATAGGGATTAGCGCCGAGAGGGGGATTCGAACTCCCGAGGGGCGGACGCCCCACAAGCTTTCCAGGCTTGCGCCCTACCGCTAGACTATCTCGGCACATATTGAATAATAACTTTGGTTATGTGGTCTTCCAACTCCTCGGATAGGTGCCTGCATCCATTATTACTCTTTCGGTCACAGCCGCAATTCCAGTATTAACACCAAGTACCCCATCAATATCCATTGCTGCTTTGCAAAGTGCAACAGCCTCTCCTTTTTGTGAGAATATACATGCAATATCCGCTTTTTTGATACCCGAATTAAAGCCCAATATCCCAGGAACTGCAAGCAACGCACCGCGACATATAGCATCAACAGCACTATCACGAATAATGATCTTTGGAAGATGTTTCAATCCTTCTTCCATGGGCAATATCATTCTTCTCAGTTCGGATTCATCCCCATCCTCCTTCCAAAAAATATAAGCATCCATCAGGTCATGCAGTGAACATACCGTATCTTCCGTAAACGGTCCGGCCTTTGTTCGTCTTAACTCCTGCATATGTGCACCGCAGCCAAGCACCAGGCCAATATCATGACACAACTTGCGCATATATGTACCTGCCTCACACCCCACACGCATCAAAACCGAATTACCATTGACCTCAAGCACCTCATTATAGTAGATCGTGCGAATCCTGATAGCACGCCTGACCGCAGATTTCACAGGAGGCATCTGATAGATAGGACCCGTAAACTCACTGCACACATCACGAATATCATTCTCTGGTATATTAGCATGCAGCTGCATCAAACAAACATATTCCTTGCCGGATAAACGAAGTGCTGAAACAGCCTTTGTCGCCTTTCCAAGCATAATCGGCAAAACTCCTGTTACTTTAGGATCAAGCGAACCCGAATGTCCGGCCCTGTTAACCTCTACAATTCTTTTAACCCATGCCGTAACCTCATGACTCGTAGGCCCACGTGTTTTATCAAGGTTCACAACACCCATTCCTATATATTCACGTATTGGACGGTCTCTTGGAATACAACCATAATCAGGACTAATCGCAGCACTTGACTTAAAAACCAGTTTACGCTCAATCTCAGAAGGCAATTTAAATTCAAGTCCTATACATTTATAATTGGATTTAACTATGTCCTTGCCATTCGAATTAAAATCGTCGCTATCACTCGTAACCATAATAAAGAACCTGCTTTAAACCTTAAGCAAACCCATCTTGTGTCTCGATAGCAGCCATAAGGATTTTCATAATACCAATCGGATCCCACTTAGCAGAATCGATCACCATATCATATACAGATAGGTCTTCAAGATTAATCTCGTATATTTCTTTATACCTGGCAGACTCTGACGCCTCACGCTTAATAGTTTCATCACGCACCATATCAAAAGATGCACCTTCTCGCCTGGAAATTCTTTTAACACGCACATCGATCGGAGCCTTTATCCAGACCTTGAGTGCTTCCTCTGCCATATACCCGGCAAGCCGCCCTTCAATAATTATATTATCCCTGGTATTTGCAATCTCTTTTTGTCGCTCATCAATTTTAACATCGATCAAAGCATCGGATTCTGCCAGTGCCCCAAACTCAGCAAGTGTCATACCATGCTCCTTTGCAAGTTTCCTGAACACATCACCGGCATTAACAATGTCAACACCATAATGCCCTGAAAGCAATTTTGATACTGTAGTCGTACCACTACCTGGAAGTCCGCTGATCGACAATAACATTTATACGCCACCAATATCCAGTGCTTTTCTTATCAACTGGCTCACAGCAAGAGACGTTATAAAATACCAGAAGATCCAGTACTGGATCGGACCCAATACCGGATCTGTAAGCAATTGTTCACCCCAAAACGGAAAAACAAGAGATGCAGCACTATGACTGGAAATATAAGAATATGCCCACATAAACAGGGGCAGTGATATGATACTTATATATGCCATTGGTTTAAACTGCTGTTTTGACATCTCCATCTGATCACCCATCATCTTGGAACGCTGTTCCTCCAATTTCTTAAGAAGAGCAGTATTCTTGGATAGTTGAGCCTCCCTAAATTCTTTCTGGAAAGCTTTCATTTTTTCCTGAGTATGTTGCATCAATTCCCAATCGATCGTATATTTCTGAATAACAGAAGCATACAATGCAGTGATCGCTGCCATAATAAACAGTACAACATGGAAATTCTCAACACCAACAAGAACACTCAGGGGATCCATGAATATCCCGACAGCACCACCCACAGAATCCCTGAAATCCTGCCCCAATATGATTATACCAAACATAAGCGATATACCAAAAGCCATCGCAGCCTGCTCGATCGTCTTTTTATACTCTGATAATGCCAAACTAATCTCCACCAATTATTGTATAAACAAGATATATTACTATTCGTTTAATTATTAGTTATACTATTACTCAAGTGCCTTGCATATATCTGCAAAAATATGATCAATATCACCGATACCGTCAATGGTCACCATAATACCAATATTCTTATAATAATCGATCAGGGGTTGGGTCTGGGTATTATAGACCTCAAGCCTCTGTATAATTGCTTCTTCCTTATCGTCATCACGCTGGTATAGATCGCCACCACAAACATCGCAGATATTCTCCAGTTTTGGTTTATTGAACTCCAAATGGAAACTTGTACCGCATTGGCACATGCGCCGGCTACTAAGCCTTATCACCAGTTCTTCATCCGGTACATCGATATTTATCACAACATCAAGTGGTTTACCAATTTCTTCAAGAATTCCAATCAATGCATCTGCCTGTTTAATTGTCCTTGGGTATCCATCCAACAGGTACCCCGATAAACAGTCAGGCTCTGCCAGGCGATTTTTAATAATACCGATCAATACCTCATCAGGAACTAATTTTCCCTTATCCATGTACCCTTTAGCTTCACGGCCAAGTTCAGTACCATCACGAACATTTATCCGCAATATATCACCAGTAGATATATGTGGAATACAAAAATGATCTGACAATTTTTTAGCCTGAGTACCTTTTCCGGCACCAGGCGGTCCGAATAATACTATGTTCATTGTAAACACCTTACCTTTTGACTACGCACCAAAGAACGAACGCATCATCGGGTGCATCTCCATCATCTGTTCAGACGCAATGTCCTCATACATGCGGTATACAATACTCACCGTAAGCAGCAATCCCGTACCACCGGCTCCACCAATAGTACCAAGAAGACTTGCTACAAGTGTCAAAAGCCCTATAAATGCACCGCCTATGATAGTTACCTTAGGTATATACCTCAGCATAACTTTCTCAATACTCCCGATATTTCGCCTGAATCCTGGAATCTGCATCCCTGAATCAAATATTTTCTTTGCAGTTGGTTTAGCACCCATTCCGGTAGTCTCGATCCAGAACAGCGCAAAGATGATACCACCAACAATCAACATAAAAGCATCAGCAAAAACATGCAACCCTATCTGCCATATAGCCGGAACAGGCGCACCATAACCTGTAAACGATTCCCTGACAAGTGAAGGTATCCAGTCATACGGACTGTTGATCGGGGCAATATAATACATAATACCATTTATCGGATTCGAACCACTATATTCTCCAAAAAATGTAATCCCACGTCCGTACAAAAGCATACCAACCATCTGGAGGTTTGCCTGCAATGCCCTGACAAGTATCATCGGAAGAACAGATGCATAAATCAACTTAACAGGAAAACGTCCTCTTGCACCTTTTACAGCACTATGTGCTAGTGGAATTTCAATCCTTGTACTTTCAACATAAACAACCATAAGAAATATCGCAACTGTGCTTACAAGTGCCAATAATCCACCACTGATAAGCATAAACATCAAACCATCACCTGTGAACAGGTAATCCGCACCGACGTTTTGGGCGATGTATACCCACTTAGGAATAAGTCCTATCGGCAACCCGGACGCATCTGGTTTCCAGTTGAATACACCGGTAACTATCTGCTGGGACACACCTGCAACAATAAACAATCCAACACCTGAACCGATACCCCATTTAGAAATTATTTCATCCATAAACAGGATCAATACACCGCCAATGCATATCTGGATAAAAATAATAAATGTCACAATACCCGGATCTACACCAAATGCTGATGCAATCCCTAGATCGGGTTGGATATAGCCCCCCAGAATCTGCGGCAGTGTCTCAAGTATTATCATTACAAATACCATGAACTTCTGGGCACCCTGAAAAAAGGCCTGATCAGCCGGATCTGACATGTTGAGTTTGATAACATCCGCACCAACAAGCAGTTGCAAAATAATTGATGCCATGACGATCGGACCAATACCAAGCAGCATCAAAGAACCAGATGCTCCGGCAAAGAATGCCCGATACGATTCAAAAAGATCAATTGATTCCTTGGAAAGACCAAATAATGGAATATTTGCAAGAGCAAAATAAAGTAACAGTATTCCAAAAGTCCACCACAACTTACTTTTAAAGTGTACATGCCCTTCCGGGCCTGAAACTGCAGGTAACCGATTAAATATCGGCTCCAAACTATCCCTCAAACTCATTGATTCACCTTTTATATATGAAAAATATCAACAAATGAGTAATCCGTATCAACTGATATATCAATTTCGAATTGTTTTCATTCTCACTTTTGATATGATGATAATTATTTATTGTATAAACGGAAAATCCCCCATATGATCTGATTTATCCGGAGTACAAAAAGTTATACATTATGTACGGCGAGAAAATTATCACTTCGGTTTAATTCACGTAAAATACATATTTTTATAAGTCATGTCCAATAAATTATGTATTGCAAAAAAAGTAATGCCAGTTCTGTGGCACTACTTTCCCATTTCAATACATGTTCCTCCTGCAGCTTCTATCTTATTTCGTGCAGATGCGGAAAAACCACTGGCTGTGATAGCAAGGCTCTTTGTAACCTGTCCGGTCCCAAGTACCTTTTCAATATCCAGTTTCTTCAGGTCCATATTATACACACCATCCTCCACCTGTGCAAATCCCTCATCAACGAGCTGATCTGCAAGTTCGTCAAGTTCACCGACGTTTGCAACTGAATCATCATGTATCATTTTAAGAGGGCGCTTGAATCCATGTTTACCATATGCATATCCAAGTTGCATAGCCCGGACATTATGATGTTTACATCCACCTGCCCTGCCACGACCACCACGATTTCCGGCACCGCGCCGGTTCTTAGTAGTACCACCGCCACAGGTACGCGATCCCCTAAATTTTTTAGTTTTGGTCTTGCTCATAATAACACCTACCTCATCTTGTTCAACAGCACTTTGATATCGTCACCGTGGTTACCTAATACACCACCCTGCTGTGTAGTTCTCTTCATACCGGCATGTCCTTTTCGTGGAGGGTGAAGCCTCAGGACAGGTTTTAGTTTTGGAACATGTTTAAATGTCGCATTACCCTCATACACCGCCTCTGAAAATGCATTAATCGAATCAAATTCAGTATTTTCAGCAATGTACAAATCCGTAAGGCGTGCACCACCTTCAAGCATACCACGGTTCTTGAGGACCTGTGAAAGAGTATCCGTACCAATTGTACCATATGCAACATAATCCTTCACTTTTTGGATCATGCCGTAATTGTGTGGATTATCAGTCAATACCACGCAATGGTTAACCCTGTGCAAACGAAGCATCTTCAGAGTATCCTCGATCGAGCCACGTACATTTACCGGACCGCGAATCCTGATCACTGCATACATCTTATGCCTCCGCTTCCTTATAATCAACAGGTAATCTTACAGTATCAAGATTCATCAGTGCATTGAATGTCGCTTTTGCAAAATTTAGAGTGGTTCTGGTTGTACCCTCAGTCCTTGTCCAGACATCCTTGATACCTGCTTTTTCAAGTACCTTTCGTGCAGTATCTCCGGCTGCAAGCCCAAGACCACGAGGTGCCGATTTCAGTTCAACAGTAACACTGCCTGCCTTACCGCTTACCTGATAGGGGACTGTATGCGCAAGTCCGCATCCACATTCCCATGAACCACATCCGCGTTTTACACGAATTACGTTTATCTTTGCATTATCAATAGCCTTCCTGATAGCAGGACCTACCTGCACATCCTTGGCCTGGCCAAGTCCTACAAAACCATCGCCATTACCTACAATCACAGTTGCCCGAAACTTTACACGACGACCGGAGTCAGTCATTCTCTGAACCATGTTGATATCCAAAACCTCATCTTCCAGTTCCGGTAACAACATGTCTACGATCTGTGCTTCCCTAACCGGAAGACCGGAATCAATAGCCTCGATCATAGAAGTGATCTGTCCTTCTGCCACAAGTTTTCCAAGACTTGTCTTTGGGATCCATTCCTCATCATATTCATATGCCATATAATCACCTAATTAAATTCGGAAAGGATTTTTTCCTTAACAGTTTCGAACTGCTCAGGCAGATTTGATCCTTCCACATATTCCGCAACATGCTCTCCCCTGATACGCTCATCTGAGGGAAACACTGAAGAATCGTGGGGAACATCCATTCCTGCATCAACAATTCCCTTCAACACCGCATAAATGCGGGATCCGGGCGATGATGCCGATAGTCCGATATCCAGTACACCACTTTCATATCCATTAGCCAGCGTCTTTAAGCCGAACAACAATCCCGTAAGATAGGCAGCAGTAGTGTTCCCTGTGGAACCCTCATATCCGTACTTTTTGAGTTCGGTCGAGATCGCAGATGAAAGTGTAATGTCGCCTTCGGGTTTTGGCGCTACTAACTGGACCTGCATGTGTTTTGCACTCTTCCTGACAACGACACGGTCCTTCTTTGACAGAAGCAACTTGAGTCGCTGGTGATAATTAGTGCGGCCTTCCCTTCGTCTCCTGAATGCGACTTTATATCGGGGTCCTGTTGCCATAATTAAATCCTCCAGCTTGATCTAACAAATAATTGATTAATTCTCATAAACCTATTCCTCACTTTTAATAAGTTTATCTGTCTTCAAATGTGCATTAAGGTGCGCAACTGAGCGATACTCCCCGCCCTTTGCTTTGCGGTATATTTTACAATATGTTGATTTATCAAGTGAACCATCCGCACGCAACTCCTTAAGCCTTCTTCGAAGAGCCCGGATCTTCTTCATCCACTGCTCTTTACTTGGATTTCTTGCACCTTTTGTACCTTTACGTGAGCCATGTCCTTTACAATGACCATATTTACGTTTAATATCCCTTGCCCTTGCACGTCCCCTGCTAACACCTTTTATGGGTTCGGCCTTGATATTGCCAGATGCAATATGGTTACGGATATCCTCTCTGGTGATTGCAACCACAATCTCTTCCAAAGCATCAGGATTCAGCCAGACTCTATGAACACCGCAACCTAAAACCTTTGAAGCAATACATTTCTGGTTTGACAGGTTTGTCATATTATTCACCTCTCGTAGGATTTAGCACTTTTAGGCCAAGTTCTGCTGCCTTCTCCTCGATAATGGCTTTCTTTCTGGCACCAACGGTTCTTGCTATCCTGATAGCTTCAATTGATGCATCGATATCCCCGATGTCATTCAAATTGTTCACAAGAATATCAGCATATCCGGAAGGATGAAGTCCTTTTACTGCAACAGGACTGCCATATCCCACCTGTGCAAGTGCACCTTTTGCCTTAATGTGCTTGCGCTGCTTACCTTGAAGACCTCTTGGACGCCTCCAATTCGAATCAAGCCTCTTCTTCTTGTGTGAATCTGCTCTCTTAAAATCAGGTTTCTTTGCTTTTTGGACCTTTCTTACTTTGAACAAACGCCTGGATTCTTCATCCATTACGAGTTCCACGACTTCAACATTCGTGGATTTTGATGTGTCCTGTTCTTCCGCTGGTTCCGTAGATATTCCTACTTCATCGGATGACAGTTTCATAGCCTCTGCTTTGATACTACCGGCAAGTTCCACATCAATACCTTCAACAGTTGCCAGATCTTCTATCGATGCATTTGCCATATCATCAACAGACTTGAATCCCGCATCTGTAAGTGCTTTTACTTTTGTTTCATCCAGGCAATTGATGTTAGTAAATTCTTTATTAATATTATTCATTAACATCACCTATACAATCTTCTCCACAACATATATTCCATCCTGGAACACACGCGGATCGAATCTCTTAATCTTGGTCTTCTGCTCGATATTTGCTGTTGTCTGGCCAACATCTTCCTTATTGATCCCGGTAACAATCACCTCATCAGCGCTTGTCTTTACCTTTGTTTCACCAAGGATCTTTGCAATCCGGGGTTTTTTCTCACCAAGGAAATTGCCAATCACAAAATGTTTACCATCAACCTTAAGCTGCATGGGAAAGTGAGAATAAACCACTTTCATACGATACTCAAAACCATTTGAAACACCTTTCATCATATTTGAAATATGAGATGCAAGCGTTCCAACCATCGCTTTTTGCTTCTTTCTGGATGAATCAGCATCCACCATCACTTCAGAATCAGTCACTTTGATAATGATACCGGGAAACCAGATAAATCTCTGGTTATTTCCCTTTTCGCCTGATGCGGAAAAGACATTTCCTTCATACGTGACAGACACGCCATCCGGAATCGGAACTGTTTTTTTTAGTTCTTTTGCCATAACATTCCTCCGTTCAGTACACATATACAAGTAACTGTCCACCGAGATTATTCTCACGAGCTTCTTGTTGGGACATAACACCTTCGGATGTCGTCAGGATCAATGCACCAAAGTTCTTTGCAGGTAAAAACTGCTTTTCCCATCTCTCGAAATCGGCAGCACCTACAGAATAACGTGGTTTAATAGCTCCACACTTGTTGATTCTGCCAACCAGTTCTACATCATACATTCCTGCTTTACCATCATCCAAAAACTCAAACTCTCCGATATATCCGCGGTCTTTCATGACACTTAGGACATTGCCAATCAGTTTTGACGCGGGTTTGACCGTGCATGATGATTTACCTACAGCCTCTGCATTTTTAATAGTTGATAATGCGTCAGCAAGAGGATCTAATAGTACCATATTTATTCACCTCATGTATATTTCTCAAATCCCATGTCATGGGCTACTTCCCTGAAACAATGACGGCACAGGTATATTCCGTATTTGCGTACAAGACCCTGTTTTCTGCCACATCGTTTGCATTCGTTTGCACCCCTTCCAAAACTTTTAGTGGTTTGAACCATTATTCTACCTCCACAGCATATTTTTCTTTGAAGAAGACGATCGTGTCCTCCTTTACAAGCCTATGCGATGTTGGAACTTTATGTCTTGCAATTCTCCTTTTACTTATCCTAAATCCAGAACGCTTCATTACCACAATGATATCCATTCCGAAGATTCCGATATTAGGGTCATATTTCATTCCGGGATAATCTGTGTGTTCCTCAATTCCAAATGATACATTTCCGGATTTATCGAATTGCGATGCTCGCAACTTGTTTTCAATTATCGCAAGGGAAATCTTCAAAAACTCATAGGCATGATTACCTCTTAGTGTAACCTTACATCCTATAGGTTCATTCTTCTTAATCCCAAATGCAGGAAGAGTCCTTTTTGCATAAGCCCTTATAACGGTCTGTTCTGTAATCGTTTCAAGGATTTTTTCTGCATCAACAAGGTGCTGGCCACTTTCTCCGACACCCATATGAACAACCACTTTGTCAATCTGGGGGGCTTTCATCGGATTACTCAATAGCCTCACCACCTAATTTGATCTCAGGTTCATTTTCACCAATCACAACAACATAATTCTCGATCGTCTCGAAATCATACTCACCTGATATTTTCGCAGTATTGTTTTTTGAACTTTTTACTTTGTTGATCTCCGTAATCGTGCCAATCTCACCTGTGTGTTTTCCGCCGATGATCATAGCAAGATTCCCGACCTTATACTCAAGATGTTTTACAATATTCTTATCAGGGATCGAAATAATGATCGAATCCTTTGCATTATAATCGTTTGAACCGATAAGGTTTTTACCATCACTCAAATTGAGCTGGGTTAACCCGCCCTTGATAGTTGTCTTATTGTCGATCCTGCACAACTTATTTACATTTACGTCATCCAATTTGTGAAGAACCAACCTGCCCTTGCGATCAAATAATACACGATATGCTGCGTCATTCAATGGAATAGAAATTACATCGAACAATCCTACCGGAAATCGCAGGTCTTTTACTACGACACCATCAACAAGAATCTTTTCTTCGGACAAGATTCTTTTAGCCTCTGCCCTGTTATCTACAAGACCTAATATGTCCCTAAGTACAATTGCAAGAGGAATACTCTGTTCTTTGTGATGAGGTCCTGGCCTTGTAGATGTTATCCATTTATTAGACTTCTTTAAAATATGCCAGCTTTTTGGCACAGATATTCTTTTCTGATGTTTACCCACCTTTATCACCTACTTCTACTGATAATCGCTTCCCTGCGATCATCCTTTAACTCAAGCTTTGTGATTACTACATTTGATGGGTATATCGGTCTTGCAACCTCTGTACCATCAACTTTAGTGACAGTAACTCCTTCAATCACAATTGTCCGGTCTTTCAATGAAATATCTTCGACCTTGCCGGTATTGCCTGCATGATCGCCACGTACGACCTCTACAGTGTCACCAACAATAACATTTACACTGCGGCCATATTTTTCTCGAAGATCCTTTGCAAGTGGGGCACCCATATACTGCTGTCTTTTGTGAAGAGGAGCACCATAACGCGCTTTTCTCTGTTTTCTCGGTTGTTTTGACATCATAACAGGACACCTCATACTATAATAGAAGCCGTAGTCCCGATCTTAGGGAATCTTTCAGCAACCTCTCTTGCTATTGGCCCTTTGATATCGGTCCCTTTCGGGATTCCGGACTCGTCTGTAATTACAACTGCATTATCTTCAAAAAAGACCCTGAGTCCATCCGGACGGCGGAATTCCTTTTTTTGGCGAATTACAACTGCATACATTATCTGTTTTCTCATTTCAGGCGTACCTTTCTTGACAGATACAACGCACATATCACCGATACCTGCTTTTGGCATCCTGTTCTTTACACCCCTGTATTTCTTCACAGAAATGATCTCAACAGTTCGTGCGCCTGTGTTATCAACGCATTCGATTTTCGCACCTGCGTTCAATGAACGTGGTATGCTTGAGCGTATACCCCTCATGCCTGTGCCTCCGCTTTGATCACTACATATGATTTGGTTTTACTAAGCGGTCGGCATTCTGCGATCGTGACTACATCCCCGACCTTTGCAGCAATGCAAGGAGGATTGTGGGCATGGATCTTTGACTGCCGCTTTTCATATCTCTGATATTTTTTGATCAATATCTCATGTCTTTGTTGAATTACTACCGTTTTATCCATTTTGTCGCTTACGACAGTGCCCACATGGACCTGTCCTCGCACTGGAAGTTTGCCGTGGAACGGACAATTTACATCGTCACACTCCTTTTCAGGCACGGGTACATCCAATCCTATATCTCTTACCATGATTATTACCTCATGTTATTTTTCCTTATGTTCTTAATCCTGTTTTCGGGTTGTGAGAGCAATAATGTTCCATATACTTTGACATGCTTTACATCATGTCCACCCGCAAGGCGGGTAGGTATCTGAAACACAAAAATGGTTCCCGTTTTCGGAACAACTATTTCACGAGCACCATCTGTTTCCAATATTAGTGTATTTCGTGTTTCATCAACCACTTTGCCGCGTATATCTACTAAAGTCGGATTTGTAGAGTCAGCAACCCTCACTATGAGTCCTATCAATTCATGATAGATCAAATTTGAGGGTGTGATATCCAAATTACAACTCCTTTTGTTCATTTTGAATTGTCTTTATTCGTGCAATGGTTCTCTTGAGTTCGCCACTAAGTCCCGGATTATCCGGCGCACCACCTGCTGAAGCCAGTGCACGCTCACGAATAAGATCATTTCTAAATTTTTCAAGTTCATCCATTCGCTCTTCCGGAGTCATATCACGAATTTCATTGTTTCTAAGAATCGCCATTATTAGGTCTCCTTGTGAACTCTTGCCATCGGATGCCAATAAGTGTAATCCTTGTGTTTGTGTTGCCAGGTACCATTATGTTCCCTGCGCTCCTCATCATCGATTGTAAATACATCTTCTGGCTTTTCTGCTTCTTCAACTGCTTTTACAGTCTCAACTTCTTTTGTTGCTTCAACTGCTTTCTCAACTTCACCTACCGGTTCTTCGACAATTCCGATTGCTTCCTCAGCCTCAGCAACTTCGCCTGTCGCTTCTGCTTTAACAAGATCTTTAATGCCAGTCGCTTTTGCTACATCTTCAATGACAACATCCCCTGTGTCTTCAACAACATCCTTTAACTTGAAAGCATCTGGTAAAACCGCATCTGGTGGAATGATACGCACACTACATCCGAGCGTACCAAGTTTACGAACAGCGGTCGCAAAACCTTTATCAACAATCTCATCAACAGGTTTTCCGGCATGTTTAATGTAACCGTTAACCATTTTCTCGACCCTTGATCTTGATCCTGTCAATTTCCCGGATATTACAATCTCACATCCAAGTGCACCTGATGACATGATAGCACGCATTGTATTATGCCCGGCTTTCCTGAAATACCACCCACGTTCAATTGATGATGCAAGTCTTGAAGCCATCATCTGTGCATTGAGTTCAGGTTTGCGTACTTCCTGTGCATCGATCTGCGGATTGTCCAGATCATACAACCTGTCAATATCGCGAGTGAGTTTCCTGATGATCTTTCCGGCTTTTCCGATAACCATTCCAGGTTTTTCAGCGTATATGGTGATCTGTGTACCCATTGGGGTCCTGTTAAGTTCCATGCCGCCATAACCCGCCCTGCTGAGTTGTTTCAGGAAAAATTCGTTCATTGATGCCTTTACATAACCTTCCTGAACGAATTTCTTTTCTATTGCCATTAGAGCACCTCGCTTATTATCATCTCAACAAATACGGTTTCCGTGTTCTTAGGACTGGCACGCCCACGAGCTCTTGGTCTCATACCATGGATCACACGTCCGCGCTTTGCAGAAAAATGTGTAATATACATATTTTCAGGTTCAAGTCCCTTATATTCGGCATTACTTTCCGCATTTTTTAGTATCTTTAAGAACTCATTTGCAGCGCCAACAGGATAACGCCCTGCAGCCATTGCTCCTTTTTTATGACCAAGGCCATCATTATGCCTCTTAAAAGGTACTGCCTGTTTCAATTTGATCACATTCTCAAGGTATGATCTTGCAACGCCCGTGTGCATACCTTTGATCGCACGACCAAGTTCACGTGACTTCTTAGGTGATATGTGAAGCTCCGAACCCATTGCTTTTGCACTGGTTTCAGGATCTAATTCTGTGGAATAATTAATTCTTGCCATCCATCATCACCTTACTTGAGCGGTACGAACTTACTTGAACGGGTTGCACCAACACCGGCACTACCGTGTGATACCCTGTTGCGCGTTAATGCGAACTCTCCAAACCTGTGCCCTATCATCTCCGGCTGGATATCGACCTTGACAAATGTCTTACCATTATATACCTCAAAGTTCTTGCCTATCATATAAGGCATGATAATAATATTCCTATAATGTGTCCGAATCTTATTATTTCCATCTATGAACTTCTGCATTACATTCTTCTGACCATCAGTAAGACCACGTTTAAGACTACGGCGTTCTCTTGAGGGTAATAGTTTTGCAAACTCTTCTATGCTCAACTTTTGAAGTTGCTCTATTGTCTTACCGCGATAAGTAAACTCACCTTTTCGTTTTGGTAATCTTGTTGTTAATTTTCTTGCCATGTATTACACCTCTGATTAACGCTTTCCTGTCCTGCGTGCTGCAATGTGACCGACTTTACGACCTGGCGGCGCATTCCTGCTGACTGTTGTCGGTTTACCAGGATGTTTTCTGTTTCCGCCACCAAAAGGATGATCAACTGCATTCATAGCAATCCCCGATACACGTGGGTATTTTGCTGCTCTTGTTTTCTTCTTGTGATACACTTTACCGGCTTTTAAGAACGGTTTATCCACACGTCCGCCACCTGCGACAATACCGATAGTTGCCCGACACTTCGGACTTAGCCATTTCATCTCACCGGATGGCATTTTTATAACAGTTTTGTTGCGGTCATGCGAGACCAGTGTTGCATAAACACCGGATGCACGTGCAAATTGTCCGCCATCATTTGGTTTTGATTCAATGTTACATATCGGAACACCCTCAGGAATCTCTGATAAGGGAAGAATGTTACCTGTTTTAATCTCTGCTGAGATCCCACAGGCAATCCTATCTCCAATTGCAATTCCTTCCGGTGCCAGTATAAATCGCTCTTCGCCATTTTCAAATGCAATTTTAACGATTGGTGCTGACCTTGCCGGATCATGGGTGATCACAGTCACTGTACCGTACAAAGTTTCATTCATATCTCCTTTAGGATGTTTCAGTTTGGCTTTGAACTTGTGAGATGGAGCCCGATATGTGGGGGTTCCGCGACCTCTGTTCTGCGAAATAAGTCTATGTCCCATTTATCTCACCTCACACCAATCCTATCCTTGTAGCGATTTCGTGTGCATCATCCGTTCCCTCGAATGTGACAATCGCTTTTTTCAAGCCTTTCATTGTGGTCATTGTACATATGGACTTTACAGGGAATCCATACGTTTTTACCACATCTTCTTTTATATGATACTTGTTCGCACGGGTGTCTACAATAAATTGAAGTTTATTGTTATCCATAAGCATCATCGCTTTTTCCGTGACAAAAGGATATTTAATTACGCTCATATAAATGCACCTTCCAGATTTGATATTGCCGATTCGGTCCATATCGTAAGACGACCTGCATGTGTGCCCGGAGCCAGTAATTCTGCATTTAATGAATCAACTGTTGCAACATCGACACCGGATAGATTATTTGCAGCCTTGTTAATAGGACCCTGTTTACCTGCAACGATCAAAATGCTTATTTTATGCTTGTATTTCCTTCCCCGGAGTTTGCCTTTGCCAGCCCTGATATGCCTGCCTTCCTTTGCACGGATGACATCATCGTAAATACCTGCTGCCTGCATGAAACTTACAACTTCCCTGGTCTTGTTAAGATCTTCAAGTGTATCTTCAACAACAAGAGGAACATTTGCATTAAACCTGTGACCTCGTGCCTTTACAAGTTCCTGATTAATGGTTGCTGCAATCGCAGAACGAATAGCCATGCGTTTTTCTTTCTTGTTTACCTTTTCAGTCCGGTCTTTTTCCGGTTTTGGAGGATGTGCTCTTCTACCACCGACCGCCTGAGGAATTCTTGCAACACGATTCCCGTTGGTAATTCTTGGAACCTGTGCAACACCTCTGCCAGACCCCCATGAGCGTGCTGAGGTATCCATACCTGAATACATGCGGGGGCCATACGGCTGAAGCCTGTTAGCCTGTGCTGAAAGCACTGCTTTTTTGATTAGGTCCGGCCTGTAAACTTCATCGAAAATGTCAGGTAAAGTAATCTCGCCTTTCGTATTTCCGGATAGATCTATAATATTTGCTTTAAACATTTACATCACCCCTGCCTGGACTGTGTACTTATGTGAGCGATCTGTGGTTCACCTATGCCGGAAACTTTTGACCTTGTTGGTTCCCTGAGTCTGACCAATCTCTTTGAGGGACCTGGCACACTTCCTTTTATCAGTATGTAGTCACCGCGCACAAGACCATAGTTTATAAATCCGCTTGATGGGTTGATTGCATCCAGGTCTTCAGATATCTTGAGGATACGTTTGTTATATTCGGTTCGCTGGTGATATCCCATCTGGCCCATCTGTGGAACTCTCCAACTAACATGGGCTGGTCTCCATGGTCCAAGTGTACCGACCTGTCTCACACTTCCTGCGCGTGAATGTTTGTTTTTCTGCATATTGATGCCCCATCTTTTGACTGCACCCTGCGTACCTTTACCGGTCGTTATCGCTGCGATATCTACAACACCGCCGCTGTTGAATACGTCATTGATGTGAACCTTGTTGCCGAGTATGGATTTTGCATATTCGAACTTTTCTTTCAGGTCATTTCCACTAATTGCAGTCTCCATAAGGTCCGGTTTCTTTTTGGGAACACCTGTGAGACTTATGGGTAATGTGTATGTGATCACCCGGATATCATTTGCAGTACCATCATCTATGATCGAGCCAATTTTTTCCATTGCCCGATCTGTGTTATGGTTCTTTGGCATCACAATCGCACGCTCAAGGCTGCTATCAAGATCAGGGGACCATGCTTCTGCAATTGCCCTGTCACCATAGGTAGTATTTTCATACGCACGTATCGCTGCAACCTTGATAGCAGGTGTTTCAATAACAGTCACGGGTACGGAGATCTCAGCACCTTCTGTTAGACTGTTCTTTGTATCGTCGATCATAACTACGTGAGTCATACCTACTTTGTAACCTGCAAATCCCTGCAGTTTAGGCGCACCTGATGACTCTGGCCATGATCGAAACCTTGCTACGTGGCTTTTCGCTCTTTTGCGTGGACTGAATGCGAGTGAACCCCGCCTTGGCCTATGTCCTTTTGCCATTTTTTTTCCTCCTGGTTATACAGTTATTTTAATCCGATTTTGTTGGTTTTTTGCCAACTACAAGTAAGCCGTTGTTATTATGATTACACCGTAGATGCTCGGCATTGCTAAAAAGCAGGTTTAAATTATCGTCTGCCTTCGGGTCAATGTGAGTCAATGCACGATCCGTTTGTGGATTGTGCCTTTAAACAGTAGTTACCTATAAAAGATCTAAACAAGTCCATGTTCTTTTGCACGCCAATTTGCACACAAAAGCGGGCATTCCATGATTGGCCCATAAACATTTCTTGTTAAATCCGACTTTTCACACTTGCTATTTTATCCTTATCGCTACTTCAATAAATAATCCCTTTCATTTGCATGAAGCAGGAACTACATATCAATGTCTAACTTTGCATTGTAAATACTGCATGTTGTATATAAGCTCTGCGCATGGGGAGGTACAATGAAAAACTATGGCGTCAATCGAGCGTCTGAAGTCAAATGTTGCGATGGCACATCCAACCGCATAAGAGCTGCGGGGTATAGTTATTAATATCAAATTAAATAATATTAAAATACAACAACAGTGCAAGGACGATCAGCACGATTCCTGTTACAAAACGCACCTCTACACGCCTGTTCTCCCTGAATTCGGTTATTGTTTCAGGACTCAAGCCAACTGCCATTAATCCGCCAATGATCAATACCGGCAGCACCACCCCAAGATTATAGGCACATAGATAAATGGCGCCATATACGGTATCGGTTTTTGTTATCAGCATATCCAGAATAGCCAGATATACGGCACCCACACAGGGAGCCTTTACAAGCGAGAAAAAACTGCCAGCAACAAACGATAACAACAGGATATTTTTGCCTTCTATCCGACTTATGAATGTTACCATTGATTTTGGGGTTTTAAATGTGGATTGGTCATGTATTTTCAGGTGGTATGCATCATATATGTGCCATAATCCGAGAATACCGATCAAAATCACCATAAATGACGTGATTGTATCCCTTATTTCAGGCAGGAGGTTGATCGCATGTAAAACACTCAAGCCAACTATCATATACGTAGTAAATATGCCTGCACAAAATCCGGCAACGATCATCAGCATATCCTTCCGATTTCCCATGGATGATAGCGTCACAGAAGCCAAAAATGCCATAACTGCAATAAGGCATGGATTAAAACCTGCCAGAAGACCTACGATCAGTACGAAAGGCAGGGACATTTCATGTAAAACAACATCTTCTGCTAATATATTGACTTGTTGAGTGGTGCTGTGATCTGTAATGGACGGTGCATTTTCAATACCTTTGATCAGTATTTCCCTAAATAATGTAATGTTGCCTTTATAGTCTGCATATGTTATGACTGTACTTTGGTTGATCACCAACGCCGGAACACTGTATATACCATAATCTTTCATACGTTTGTAGGATGTGATTACTTCGTAAGTGGAATAGTTGATATTATCATATTGTTCGATCACCCCATTAATTACAGGTAATGTTTTCTGGCATTTTAAGCAATTGTTTTCGTAGAAATATTCAACTGTTATAATTGATTTGGATTCTGCGATGGGAATTGCAATTAGCAGGACAAGTAACAATGTGATGAGATAGAACGATTTATTAATGGCATTCTGTTGAAGCACAGGTAGCTTTGTCATATTTACTCTCTGATATCGACTTAGTTGATATAAGTATTAGTTCACCTGTGTCTGGTGATACATGGCCTTCTACTACATAGAGATCTTTTATGCCAGAACATGCACAACTGCGTTCCATCATCTCTATTTTCCAGTAGTCATTTCCTTCATGCATAATACTTCCGTTTATGTCGTATGTTGTGTTTTTAGCCATAGAAGCTCTGACTATCCTCCAGTCAGGCATTTTAAAATTGTCGGACATGTATGCAACAGCACTGGAATTATTGGCCACAATTTTTATAGCACATGAAGCATTGATCCTTGTAAGAGGTTTAGTGTCATTTGTCGTTTTGTAGAAATCATTAACAAAAATGGCCCCTACTATAATAGTGATGAACAGGAGAAATACTGCCTGAATGACAAATAGTTGCTTACGATTCATATTCTGTGTTACAATGACTGATTTTTAAGATAAACTTTTCCCCTACGTACTATTTGGTTTTTTTGATAACCATTTGCCATTGTTTTTCACTATTTGTACATCATGCATTTCTGCCACCAACCAATATCAAGTCAAATGTTTCGACGGAACACCAAACCGCAGAACAGTCATGGGGTACAGTTATAATATTTACCACACTCCAAGTAAATATGATCGCAGGGGACTGTTTCTTGTATTGGTTACTCAACGACTAACCGGAAGTGTTAACCCCCCATAAGGCATTATGCAGACCTTAGCATCAGGATTTATGTTCAAAACCCTGTCAAGTACTTCCTGAACGCTTTCTGCAGGTATAAAAAACGCATTCTTTGTATCACTATCAGATAGGTCTGATATAAGATAAAGATCATATTTCTTTGCAAGCTGTGCAATAAGTGCAGCCTTATGCCCGCCAAACTCAAATGAATGCTTAAATTTCATTATAGCATCGTCAGGTGTCTTTGACTCATTGTTCCAATGTTCATAAACTGCATTACCAAATCCCTCACAGCATTGTGCAGCAATTATTATGGTACCGTTTTCAACAACTGCATTTTTGGCATTGTCAAGCGCTTTGTGTGCCTGGAATATATTAATATCCTTTGGATAACCTCCAGGTGATACAATGACCACATCGGCAGGTTTAGCACCTATCTTATACATTTTGTCTACGTGCACAACTCCCATCCTATGAGCATCGATAACATGACCGGCAGTTGCATACACAATTTCTTTTTTGCTGTTTAGTACCACATTCAATATGAAATCAACACCAACTTGCTGTGCCGCTTCTTCCATATCCTGTCGAACCGGACTATCGACTCGTCCGGTAGATGCTTTTTCATCAATCATCATCTTGTGATTTGCGATAATTGATTCCCTTGAACTTACACCTGGCAAAATTGCTTTTGCACCTCCGCTGTATCCTGCATAATAATGAAACTCTATATTTCCCACACAAATGACAATGTCAGCATCCATTACATCTTCTAATATTTCGATCGGAGTCATACGACTCGTTTTACCAACGCTACGACACCGTGAGCTGTCATGCTCAATACATTGTATGCGCCTGTAAATATCCTCACCTACGATTTTTTTCATTTCCTCTTCAGTCTGGTTCCTGTGTATCCCGAGTGCAAAAATAATTTTGATGTTCTCATCCCTGATGCCACCACGATGCAGTTCTTCAAAAAGCAAAGGTAACATCTGTGCAGTTGGTGTAGGGCGGGTTGCATCGCTTACAATGATTGCAACAGATGCACCGGGAGTCACAATTTCATACAGGCGCATACAGTTTACCGGATTTTCCAGTGCTGCTTTGACAAGTGAAATTCCATCTTCAGTAACTTCAGATTCGGAAGGTATTATTATACCTGCAAGATTCTTATCCGGCACATTAACACTTATACTGTCATGTCCAAATGGTAGATTTATCGCAATCATGCGGCATTACATATATTTTATTCTATAAATTACTGTTGAAATAATACATCAATAAGAGGAATGCAGTATTCAAGATTTATAATACACGTCATGAATCACAAATTGAATATTATAAATTGTGTGTTATATATTGTATACTATGTACGGTATATTGCGTATTGCATATTACGTGTTGTGTACTGTATATTATATACAATGGTTTGTATATAAAGTCAAAATATATAATGAATAAGCAAAAGCCGTATGACGAATATATAGAGGGGATAAATAAGTAACAATTCGGCTTTTGCTTCGTAGAAGATTTGACATCATCTGATATAAATCTACTCATATATAATATTTTACTAAAGTTTCTGCTGTTCATCTTATGATCAAATTATTCTTCAAGACTCTGACGACTTTTACTAAATGATGAGGACTTGCCCAATTTATAATTCCAGTTATATAGAACGCATACAAGCAAAGGCTTGCTTTTTAAATATTTCGCAATCATTTTATGGTATTACGTGCTCATACCCGTCAAATAATAAGCAAATCAACAACGAGCGACGATAATATTTCAGACAGCCTGAATAAAAGCAAAATAAAAGAGCGGGAATTGCTGGCTTAATATTAATATTAATATTAACATTAACATTTCATTTTTTATTAAAACCATGTATTAAAGCAATCACTTCATGAACCTGTGTTGAAGGGTTACTTTTTACACTTTCAAGACTTGTACCCTGCGATGAATGATACCCATTCAATTTACCTGCATTATCAATAGCATTGTCTCTTTTTGATAAGAGTTCATCATAATAGTTCATATTTTTCATGTAATTTGGAATATGTTTTTTCAATTCGGATTTTAATAGTTCCTTTGTGAATAAACGTTCAACATAATTATAGTGCAAAATAAACCATATTTCAAAAGAAGGATTTGAAAGACATATCTTTACTTTTTTTTCCCGGGCATATTTGAACGCTTTTGCAAGATCATCATCAGTGTTTGCGTCACAATCAAAAACACAAATCACCTCATCTTTGCCTTCAGTTGAAAATTTTCCCATCCCAATCATTTTTATAGCGTAATCTAAAATTCCAATTGCATCTTTGTTAGAACATGTTACCGTTTTAATTTTCACATTATTTTCTCTTGTTATGTAATTTTTAAAATACAAAGGTTCGGTCTTTTCTCCTTCGCAAACAATGAAAAGAGTGCTCAAAGGTTCTCTTCAGGTTGTCCCAGAACTAATTTTCATTGCATAAGTTTACCATTTATTATCCTATTGCGGCAATTATTGGTAAACATAATGTGTATTTTATCCATATAGGATAAAATACATATGATTTGTACACACACTTTGAATTTTGGGACAGCCTGATAACCTGAATTAGCCAATCTATGGCGTCAATCCGGCATCTGTATCAATAAAATTGATGTGTTCTATATAAACATTTAACACCGCCGCCCCCTTTATTTTTTCTTTGAATTTTTTAAATGTATAACTGCAAATGTAGTGATATGTGTTACACTATACGAAATCACTGCCGATTTTCGATTCTGTGACAATTAAATAAAATCTAAATCGGTCGAATGCCATCGAAAATAGAATCTCAAAACACTGGATTATTAATTATTATACCCCGCAGCTCTGCTGCGGTTTGGTGTGCCGTCGCAACGTTTGACTAAGGCTCTCAACCCCGTCATAACTGGCTGGGCAAATTATCATCGCCACATCGTGGCGAAGGCCTCATTCCAGAAGTTAGATAGTATTATCTGGAACATGTTGTGGAGAGAGACTTTTTAATATCTTCTGGTCAACTTGAATATACACCCAAACTTGCAGATATTACACGAATATTTCCACCATTCATCGATGAAAAAAAACAAATCAACTCAATATTTGCAAACGGTACTAAATATCAACTAAAATTCGAAAGTTACCACTAATACATTTGGCCAATTGGGAAATTAGTTCTCAACCATACTTGATTTTTGCTCGACTTAAGGGAGAAAAACCTTTCCAAGCACCAGTATTGAAATGTCGATTATTCATTGACACGAATAAGTTATAACAAAAGTTAGCTAACCCATCAACAATTTTAAATGATCTGGCCTGATTCACGATATCATTCATCAAAGCAAAAAATTGCTCCATTACATTGTTTGTTTCTGGAGTAAATCCTTTCTCCAACAATTTCCTGTTGTTAAAATAAATTTTTTTGGCATATGAAACCACTTTTTTCGATGCGTTTGACAAATCCATTTCTAAAGCTAATTTCATAATATTCTTATAACACAGCGTTGACTCGATGACGTTTTCAGCAAGTATCAAATCATTTACAATATCATACAACTCAACTTCATGTGAAGGAATATTCTCAATACTACCAAACTCATCAAGATATTTCTTAGTAACATTAT
>JBQVMC010000013.1:0-24414 GCA_052361145.1 Methanosarcinaceae archaeon | reverse complement strand
ACGCTATCAGAAAAATAATACGAATATTCATTTTACATACGGAAAGTGCGATATTACCATAAAATATGCCACGATTTCGCTAAAACATCCTGAACTGTTTTGTATTTCCATTTAAAAATGTTATCGAATTGTTTTGGAATCGGAACACTGATTCAGTTTTTTTTATGTTTACCATTATCTTTTTCAAGGTTGCGTGAGAATGCAATGAAATCGCAGTGTTTTCCCTCGACCTCAATTATCCTTCCGGAAATCGAACCGTTCTTTATAATCAATTCGACGACAGTAGGTTCCGCCATTCTGGGCGATACAGGGGAACCCGGGCACACGAGCATAACATCACTTTTCTCAATAAGCGGGCTGTGTATGTGCCCGAAAACCAGAATATCAACTCCCATCTCAAGTGCAAGATAGCGCACTGCGGCAGTGTTTGTAATAGACAATCCACCTTCATGCACAACGCCAATTTTCACCCCTTCTACCTCGAACTTAATCCTATCGGGCAATAGTTTCTTCAATTTTGCCTCATCGGAATTTCCACAAACAGCTTTTAGTTTTCCGGTGGATTCAAAGACCTTATAACATTCAAGGGATGTGAAATCTCCAGCATGAACAATGATATCGCAATTATCAATAATATTTAGAATATTACGGGGAACTTGTGCATCATGTATGTGTGTATCAGAGATTACGATCAGTTTCATAATATCTACTCAAAATTGTATCTATGTCATACCTTTAAGTTAAATTTATATTTTAAGTTAAATTTATATTTTAAGTTAAATTTATATTTTAAGTTAAATTTATATTTCAAGTTAAATTTGTGTTTTAAATTGAATTTATATTTCAAGTTGGACTTGTAATAAAAGTTAAATGTGGATATAAATATAAATATAAATATAAACCATATCTACTTCAAATCTAATTGTAAATGAAAAAATTCAGTTTGAATAAATTAATGATAACAGCATAATCAAATTTGTATTTATTCTTCAATAATATTTCCGTCAGTCTTTGTTTTTCAACAATAAATTTTAAGTGAATACGTTGAATTTTATCACTGGTCTGTATAATACTCATTTTGAATGCTAAGGTCAACCAATTCATATTCCAGATCATCGTTTTCCAATCGGCTAAGAAGTGAAGGCACTTCCTCATCGATTGATACAACAAGTGATGAAAGGCCATGGAATGCAGCCTCAATGACAGATTCCTTTGCACCGAACATGACATTTGGTGTAACACCAATCCGTTTCAGTGCTATCACAGACTCAGCCCCAATTACAGCGATATATGATTTTGATTTTACAAGTGTTCTTAACCTTTCAAGGTCTACATTTTTTGATCCACCACGTTTAATTCTGGGTATTTTACAAACCGTAATACTTGCATTTTCAAGATCTATCAATCCATGCAGATTAGTAATACCAACGTCTTCACCACATTTTACATCGGCGATCGTGACTCCGGTAGCATTTGTAACATACATTTTACTTACATACAAAAGTCCTTCACGCATCTTAAGACACACATCATCTCCTTTCTGTAGGTCTTCATCTGCAATTGCAGTCCATGTTGATACGTGGCTGATAATATCTTCTATAACAAAACATGCATATCGTTTCATCTCAGCCGCGTTTTCCAGTACCCACTCCACTCCGTTTTTTGTGATTCGGTACCGTACCCGCCCTTCTGATATAATAAAACCTTCGGCTGCAAGTTCTTTGATATATTCGGACACAGCTTGTGGTGTAATCCCGATTTTAATAGCAATTTCCTTTTGCCGTACAATTGGTTGATGGGCAGCAACCTCTGTCAAAATTTGAAATTTCGTGATCCCGCTCTTGCTGTGCAGGATTTCGATCATTATGTATCCTCTATCGGTTTCAATCTTTGGCCCATAACCATCAATTTATTTGAACGACGTGCTAATGACCGTATATACAAAGGTGACAGGTTAAGTGCACGTACAAGGCTGTTCATTGATTGGTTTCCTTCTAATACAAGCTTTTCAAGTTGTCCAATGGACTCCTGAAAATCTTCATAAGGTTTAAAAGCCAGCATGACGATATTGCTCATATCTTCAAAAGAGCACTGGAAATTTGTCTGTACCCTAAAGTATGATGTATGATATTCCATTGCAGGTGTCTTGCCAGGTTCCGGCATGCGCCACTGGCTTTCGATCAATCCGCCTTTTTTTAGAATGCGGATACTATTCGAAACATCGCTGCCCATAAATTCTTCTAGGTCTTCCTCTGTCATCCACTTTGTTGAAAGTACATCAAACACATTTTTATGTGTCCTTGATCCAAATATTCGGAGAAAAGGAACCAGTTCCGAAGGATCGTTAATAATTCGTGTTCGTTTGCCCATATGATGACCTCTTACTTATATTATGTTTATATGGTGCTTAATACTAATAAAGATGATGCGGATTATGCGGATTATGCGGATTATGCGGATTATGCGTCATATCTCACAATTTCAAGACCATTATCCTTATCCCAATAAAATATCGGATATCGACGATCTGACTCCCTGTTTTTCTCATACAGTGCATGTGAAACAACAGGCAATGCTATAGTAGCATCAACAAAGACCTGCACTTTTTTAGCCTGCGGTGCAATTTTGCCCCATGATACAGCTTCATCGAACGTACAACCTGAAAGCCCGCCCCAGTGTGGTACATCGGTTGTATATTGTATCGCATAATCATGTCCATTGACCTTTGTTCCCACAATCGATGCAACCACTTCGGTCTGCTGGATAAAGTTCTTTGGAACCCCTCCGCCCACATATATAACCCCGGTTTTCTGTGACCTCTCAACGATCTGTGTAATTTCATCCACATCCTGTATCTGGTCAATATTTGTAATATATCCGTCTCTTCTGGCAATTGTAAGTCCGATACCGATCGAACTATCACACAGTGCCGGAGTGAATATGGGTACACCATAATTGCATGCACTAACAAGAATTGAATCATCATCCCCGCCACGTCTTGCAATTTCCTTGCCAAGCATGTACATAAATTCTCTTGATGAATATGTCCTGCCTTCAATCGTTTTTGCAAAATCGGCTATCATATGGTCAACATTCCTGAATTCATTTTCAACAGCAAACACATCATATATCCTGTCCACACCATGTTTGTACAGTTTTTCATCATCTGCTAAATGTGAACCCACATAGTGCTTCATACCAAGTGCTTCATGGCAGTCATGGAATATGTTTGCACCTGTACTCACAAGACAATCTATCATTCTATTCTGTATCATGTAGGAAATAATTTTCCGCATACCTGCCGGCACCATTGCACCGCTCAATCCCATTAGAATAGTGAGGTCGTCTTCTTTCAGCATATTATGCCACACTTGCACGGATTCAGCCAGTTTCCTGCCCTGAAATCCGGTATTAATCATGGCATCTGTAAGTTCACTTATGGAACGATTCTTTACAACAATAGGATTGGTCGGGATATCGGTGAATGCATTGTGGTTCATATACGTTCCATAGATCATTCCTTAATTATACTGCGCACTTTAGATCACAAAGACTGATGCAGATAAAACAGTTGTCCACCGCAGTTCTTCATTCACATCGGCTGCTCTTGTAATATGTACTGTTTTTATTGGCTCTTCCTTTGTCCATGTGTGGTACATGCTTCTTGCAAGTTGTTCCGCATATTTTCCGGCTGCTGCTTTTGTTTGTCCAAAGGCGTGATGCTCGGAAATATAGCCATGCGTGTTGGTATCCTTTGGAATTGCACAACCAATGGATGATGTGATCAATCTGCTTGGTTCATCCGAAGATATCCTTGACATGACACAAAAAACGATTTGACCCGGACTTAACTCCGCAAGCCCTTCTTCTTTTGATACGATCATACAGTGTGGAGGTAAGATCGAACTCACAGTTACAAGATTATATATTTCAATGCCTGCATTTCGAAGTGCTAATTCAAAAGATTCAAGATACTCACTATGTCTTCCGACTCCGCTTGTGAAAAAAACTTTTTTTGGTATTAAATTCGTATTCATTTACATATGTCACATCCGATTATATTCATAATATAAAAGATTCAGCTTTAATGGTAATCATTGTTTTTAATCATGACCCTTTGGTATTTAATCATTATATGAACAAGAAAATCCTCGCTACACCCGGATTGACTCATAATCTGTAATTCTATGTATGTTATTCTACAAAAACTGAATGCATTATTTGAATATGACCAATAAGTTTATCCAATTTTGTTACCAATGATGATATGATAAAATGACAGAAAATCTTTACGAAAATATCCATAGTATATTGGATGGCAAACAACTGTCAATTAGCGGCATTACGCGTGAACTGCGAAATGAAGGTTTCAATGAGCACAGACTGGTATTGACTGGATATCTTCGTGCGCTTCGTGACCTTGGAAAACTTAATGAAGTCGAAATTCCACCATCAAAAGTCTACACACATATGGACAATGAAAAATTATACGAGGATATTTATTCATTGATTGCCATCTACCTTAGGAAACTTGATCTTGATATTCGTGTACCTGTTGGTGTCTTTACCATGTCGGCATTATTTAAGAGACCTGTTTTTAAGTGTGAATTAAATCTGGTAGGACTCAATAAGGGCAACATAATGAAGTGTCTGGAAATGCCGGATTGTATTGTACGTGAATCTTTAAATAAAAACATTAAGAAATTTCGTGCCGATATTTCAAAAATAAAGATACCTTTGTCCGATCCTGCTTATGAGGTTATTGGAAATAATGAACAGGTTATAATATTGGCTAATAATATGTTGCTTGAGATGCTCAAGAATATTGTTGACATAAGCGGTCTTGTACCAAAAACCAAGCAAACAAAGTTATCTATCTGATGATGTTTTTCTATTCAGGTAATAAATTCAGTTGATAATGAATTTAGCGGATCATATGCCACTTTTGTTATAGTCACATTAAAAATTGTTCCAGAATTCCTTTCATCATAAGTTTCGACGGAACACACAACCGCAGCAGATATACGATGTATGTTGATTTTTATTAGTGATTACGTATCCGCTTCAAATCTAAGGGTAACTGACTCCATTTTGAAATTGAAAGATGCTCCAGCACTTGGTTTAGATAATCAAAATATGCATTTTACCCTGGTGCGACAAGAAGTTACATCATAAATTGCTATATGCTGCCCCTTCCATTTGGGGTAATCCTACTGAGATATGCGTCAGCAGTAATGCGGGGTGTAAGGCTCTCAGGACAATATGGAGAAATTTGACAGTCTAAATTAAATAATCTGTTAGGATAAAAAACACCATGGAGAAACGAAAGTTGAATCATTGTAAGAGTCGTAAAATGCAACAAGCGAAATGGACTGAAACGCTTGCACCAAAAGGTACGGAATTAGACTATAATGGCTCGGGGTACATTATAGGAGATGGACAAATGATTCCCGGCTTAGAGATGGCTCCTAAAGTGTTTGAAAGTATTTGTGATGGAGAACTTGGTAAGCCCTATGTGCTCCCGGAATGTCTGGGTAATGTCCTCGTAAGGGGAAATGATGGCTCAGAGGGTAGAGGAATTGGTAAAAAGCGAAAGGCAATTTGTAATGAATTGCATAAAGGTTCAAAATTTGCCTTTGCTCGAAAGGGTGCTAACTTACCAGTGGTGTTCCATTGTATGAATGAAGGCAAACCTATCAATGTGAGATACTCAATTACGCTGAAAAGCGAGAGGCTCACAGACGCTTAATGCGTTAATAGGCTGCAGACTGGAATTACAAAATCAATTATCGAAATGATAACTGCTGCCCAATAAGGGTTATGGAATGCTTGAGCGGAGTGCGGTGAAAGTCGCACGCTCCGTTCTTAGAAGAGGGAGAGCGAGTAATCGCTCTTTCTTATTCGACCTTTTTGAAGTGGATACGTGATTACCTGATTATTACATGCATGTGTATGTGTAACCGCTGATAATATCGAATTTTGTATCACAATCTTTAAAAAGGGTGTTATATATCAATATTTACTTAAACAATAGTATGGAGGTACGAAATTGAAAGGAAAATTTATTCGATATTTATTGCTGATAGGACTTTTTATATGTTCTATAGGCATGGCAAGTGCTCATTTTACGATGGTCTTCCCAAGTGATGATGCAAGTACCGTATGGGATGTTGCACCTGAAGATTATATAGCAGATCTTGGAGATACGAAAACCATATACATGATGTGGGGACATCCGTATGAACATATATTATTTAATATGGGATCTGTGCCAGAAGTGTCTGTAATGAAACCGGATGGTACGGTTGAACAACTTACAGTTGAAGAGATCACTGTTGACGGACAGGATGGAAATAACAATCTTGGAACCTTTGTAGCTTATAAGACCTCATTCACTGTTGACCAGATGGGCGATTCCGTTGTCTTTGTGAAATACGAGGACGAGGGTGAGAACCTGATCGACTACACCAAAGCAGTGATCCACTGCGATGAAGAAACATGGTTTGGTTGGGATGCCGAGGTCGGACAGCAGACAGAGATTATCCCGTACATGCGACCTTATGGCATGGAGGAAGGATTTGTCTTCGCTGGAAAGGCACTGTACAACGGCAATGTGCTCGCAGGCGCGCCTGTAGAAGTCGAAATATACCACACACTTGATCTTGGTATAGAGATCGTAGAAAAAGCCGAGGAAATGTATCCATATGATGCACCGATGGTGTTTACAAGGCTTACTACATCCGATAAGAACGGAGATTTCATGTACACGCTTGACGAACCTGGGATCTGGTTTATTGGTGCGACAATGGAACCTGATAGTGGACGAAACGTGAGAGGCGTTTTCATTGTTCCAACGCTTGAGGAATTCCCTCCGGCAAAAGAAGTGTCCGCATCATCCGTATCAACTGCAGAACTCCAGAAAGCAGTAGATGAAGCAAAGGCGGCAGCAGAAGATGCAAAACAGGCAGCAGAAAGTTCAACATCGAGCACGCCAGGGTTTGGATTTTTCCTTTCTGTAGTAGGAATTCTTGCAGCACTCTTCATTGTAACGAAAAGGAACTAATAAGGTATAGACCGGCAGGGTTTATCCCCTGTCAATTTATTTATTCATGTTTATTCATGTTTATTCATAGTTATTCATAGTTATTCATAGTTATTCATAAGACATTTATTTACTAAATTGAATTTTTAATGAAGGAGGGATAAATAGTGCATATATCAGATGGTATTTTATCTCCCATGGTTATAGCAGTTGGCTTTGGGATAACACTGGTACTACTTGGAATTACCTTGTGGTGGAGTACAAAAAATGAGAATATAGCAGAGCAGATCCCAAAAATATCAGTAATCACAGGTGCATTTTTTGTTGCATCCCTGATACATATACCAGTACCACCAACATCTGTTCATCTTATACTCAATGGTCTTGTGGGCGTGGTATTAGGATCATTCGCATACCCGGCAATATTCATAGGCCTAATCCTGCAGGCATTATTATTTCAACACGGTGGATTAACCACCATCGGAATAAATACAGTGATAATGGGAGTACCTGCACTGATCTCATATGTTGTATTCAAAAACGGGTGTAGAATGGGTATACCTCCTGCATTAACCGGAGCAATATCCGGAGGTCTTGCAATTTTTATCGCAGTTATATTTTTAGTAATGTCCCTTATAACAACAGGTGAAGAATTTATACTAATTGCAAAAGTTCTTACAATATCATATATTCCGATCATGGTAATCGAAGCTATTATCACTGGTTCGGTTGTTGCTTTTCTTATAAAGGTCAAACCCGAATTACTGCCCATAAATATGGAGGTACTAAATAATGAAGATGATTAGGTATTTGAGTGTGTTGGCAATTTTATTAGTCCTGTTTATGTCATTGATGCCAATAGCATCCGCACACAGGGTCTACATAAAGGAGCAGATAAATGAAGTACAAATATGGACATATTATGGTGGTGGGACTTCTATGATAGATGGAGAGGTGAAAATATATGCCATCAAAGACGGGCAAGAAGAACTTTATCTTGAAGGCATGACAGATCAGGATGGTATGTTCTATTTTGAACCAAAATTAGGTGTATCCCAGTACCGGACGATTGTATCTGCGACAGGGCATAGTACTGAAAAAATGATTGATCTGGCAGGGGGAATACAGCAGGAAGAAGCAGAATTGCCGTTGTTTATGAGAATGTTTGTTGGATTTGGGTACCTTACCGGATTGGCTGGAGTAGGGATGTTTTTGGCAGCCCGTAAAATAAAGCGTGAACATGGTAATAATTAGAGGAAATAGCAATTCATGGAGTATCCGGAAATTGACAGGTATGCATTACTCAAATCCCCAATACACCAGTTTGATCCAAGAGCAAAGATCATAACTTTTTCCATTCTAATTTTTTCTGTTGTGTTCATAAATAGTCTCACAATTGCTGTTATGAACCTGTTTTTATCAATTGTTCTTCTCCTCATCTCAAGACTGCCACTCAATTTCGTATTTAATCGCATAAAATGGGTATTTTTGTTTGTACTGCCATTTTTTTTGATTATGCCATTTACTGTAGAGGGATCTGAGCTGGCAAGCATTGTAGGCATTAAGATGACCTATGAGGGATTGATGTATGGAAGTTTGATCGTGCTAAGGGCACTAGCAGCAATAACACTTGTATTAACAATGCTTGGGACAATGCGATTTGATACAACGATAAAGGCATTATCTATGCTAAAAATGCCGGGATTGTTTGTTCAGATGCTAATGTTTACTTACCGTTTTATTTTTGTTTTTTTAGGTGAATTATTAAGTATGTGGAAAGCAATGGGTTCCAAAGGCTTTAAGCTAAAGTCAAATCTATATACACTTTCTATTTTGGGAAACCTGATTGGAATGCTTATTGTGAAGAGTTATGAAAGGGCTGAAAATGTTTATAATTCGATGGTATCCAAAGGTTATACCGGAACCCAAAAAACCCTCACAAAGTTCAATATGACAACAAAGGATTATGCATTAACTATTATTCTGGTAAGTATTGCAATCCTTCCGCATGTCTATCAAATGGTGATATAATGAAAGAAGCTATATCTGTGAAAAATTTGAATTATTCATATAGGGATGGGACTAAAGCACTGGAAAATGTTAACGTTTCAATAAATGAAGGTGAAAAAGTAGTCATAATCGGACCCAACGGCGCTGGAAAAACCACATTTTTCCTACATCTAAATGGTACTATCGAAAGTCCGGAAAATAATGTGCATATATTTGGAAAGAAGATCGGGGAAATTTCTATCAAAGATAAAATAAAAGAAGTTGGGACCGTTTTTCAGGATCCTGATAACCAGTTGTTTATGCCTACCATTTTTGATGATGTTGCATTCGGCCCGATAAACATGGGCCTTGATGAGGATGAAGTGAAAAGGAGAGTAAAAAAAGCCCTTGCAACCGTTGGACTTTCAGGTTATGAAAAAAGGGTTCCCCATCATATGAGTTACGGTCAGAAAAAAAAGGCAGCACTTGCAGCAGTACTCTCAATGGAACCAAAAATACTTGTGCTTGATGAACCTACGGCTAACCTTGATCCAAAGAGCAGATCGGATCTAATACGGGTGATAAACGAACTTAATAAGAAGGAAGGAATGACAATTGTAATAGCGATGCATGATGTAAATGCCCTCTCTGAACTTTCTGACCGTGTTTATGTTCTCAATAAAACAATTATGGCCGAGGGTTATGCAAGAGATATCTTTTCAGATTCCAAGCTTCTTGAGGATAACAATCTGGTGGCTCCGGATATTTTCAACCTCTTCAAGATTCTGAAGTGCTTTGGATATGACTACGAGGAACTCCCCCTATCAATGCATGAAGCGGCTGAGATTCTCACAAAGGCAATAAAAAGCGCGAACGGACATATTCACCTTCATATACATGAGCATACACATGAAGATGTTTACAAAATAATTGGTCCCTGACATGTTCATTTTCAATAGCATCATGATTGATCCGGATTCCATCAAAAGGGCACCAACAAACCGCTCTCACACTTGCTTGTAAACTTAATTCCACGTTCAAAATATCAAAATATCAAAATTATAGGGGCATTTTACTATGGATTATCACAATCATATTTTCCATCACATATTTCATATCCAAATAAGATTATATTTATTTTAACCACTATATATATTTTCCACCATCTACCAAACCAATCAAAACCTTTTATTATAAAAAGAGACTTCAAGAACTATAGTTTTCAACTTGCCAAAATATTTAGCAATTGTCAATCTCAGATCATACAATAGGCGGAGTGATCAATGCATCTAATAATCACAGAAAAACATATTGCAGCAAAGCGGATTGCTGCCATTCTTGCACCAAGGAAAACAAAACAGGTTCGTGTTAGCGGAGTGGATACATATGAATATGACACTGATACCGGGAAAATGGTCTTTATGGGGCTTAGCGGTCACATCATTGGCGTTGATTTTCCAAAAGAATATAACAGCTGGCAAAAAGTTGATGCAAGATTGCTAATTGATGCAGCGATAGTTTCAACGCCTACCCATATAAAGATCATTTCTGCCCTGAAAAAACTTGGTAAAAATGCCACAAAAATCACGATTGCTACTGACTACGATCGGGAGGGAGAGCTTATCGGTGCCGAGGCTCTGGAGATCATACAAAAATTAAACCCCGACGTTCCTTTTGACCGTGTACACTACAGTGCGATCACTCCAAAAGCGATCAATGAAGCGTTCGAAAATCCGGTGTCAGTTGACTTTAATCTTGTAGATGCAGGGCATTCCAGACAGGTTATTGACCTGATATGGGGTGCTGCTCTTACCCGCTATGTATCCATATCGGCAGGGCGACTCGGAAAAATGTTCCTGTCAGTCGGAAGGGTACAATCACCAACACTTGCCCTGATAGTTGACAGGGAAAAAGAACGGGATGTGTTTATTCCAAAACCCTATTGGGAAATATTTGCAACTCTTTCAGACCAAAACAAAGAAACATTCCTTATCCAACATACTACCAACCGGTTCTGGGATCAGCAGGAAGCGGATTTTGTACTTGCAAAACTCGGACATGACAATAATGCAGTTGTATTAAGCGTTGTGAAATCAAAAAAGATCGACAAGGTGCCCACTCCATTCAACACAACAGAATTTATCGGTGCAGCAAGTTCAATTGGTTTTTCTGCTGCAAATGCCATGAGGATTGCTGAAATCCTATATACAAGCGGTTTTATCTCATATCCAAGAACTGATAATACAGTATATCCGGAATCAGTTGACCTGCGTGCGCAGATTGAACTGTTTAAGGCAAGTTCATTCAAGCAGTACGCAGAACAACTTCTTAAAAAGAAAAAACTAGTCCCCACGCGCGGGAAAAAGGAAACAACTGACCATCCCCCAATATTCCCTGCCTCACTTGCAAAGAAACCTGAACTCAAAGAGGATGAGTGGAAGGTATATGAGTTGATTGTAAGGCGATTCTTTGCAACATTTGCAGACCAGGCAGAATGGGAAACCATGCGCGTCAAATTTGACATCAATGGTGAGAAATTCAAGGTGAATGGTGCTCGCCTTATAGTACCCGGGTGGAGATGGTACTATCCGTACAATGCGCCTGAAGACAGGCTTTTGCCAGTGCTGCATGAGGGGGATAGATTAAATATTGACAGAATCGAAACAATAGATAAAAAGACAAAACCTCCTTCAAGATATGGACAGGGACGTCTAATACGTATTATGGATGAACTCGGACTTGGCACAAAAGCAACCCGGCATGACATCCTGAGCAAATTATACTCAAGAGCTTATGTTCATGGAAATCCGCTCCAACCAACTAAAACAGCATATGCTGTTGTTGAAGCACTGGAGGAATATGCTTCCACCATAACAAAACCTGATATGACCAGCAAACTGGAAGAAGATATGGACATGATAGCAGATGGAAGCATCAAAGAAAATGATGTGATCAGTGAATCAAGGGAAATGCTTAATTCAGTCTTTTTAGAACTTGAAAAAAACAGGGATGATATCTCTGAATCATTACGTACCGGACTGAGGGAAGATAAAGTAGTAGGCACCTGTAAAAAATGCGGGTCACAACTTATGGTTCGCAGGTCAAAAAGAGGTTCACGCTTTATCGGATGTGAAGGATACCCTGACTGCAATTTCTCACTTCCGCTTCCAAAGAGCGGACAGGTTATTGTGACTGATAAACTTTGTGAAGAGCACGGGCTCTACCACATACGCATCATTACTCCCGGGAGGCGTCCATGGAACCTTGGATGTCCGAATTGTAATTTCATAGAATGGCAGGCTTCCCAGGAAGCTGAGAAAGCCAAACGACCAAAGACACCACGCCCGAAAAGTATCACTGATATTGCAGGTATCGGTAAAGTTACAGTACAAAAACTGGCAGACGCCGACATTATTCAGGTAGACGACCTGATAGGAGCTGATGCGTTTAAATTATCAAAAACAACTGGTATTACTGTCAGGAAGATTAAAGACTGGCAGGAGTCCGCTTTATAGCTCATAAGATTGGAGGTATACTCTTGAAAATCCAATTCAAAGGAGGATGCAGGGAAGTCGGGCGTTCAGCAGTCTTTTTGGACGAAAAGATACTGATCGACTATGGAATGAAACCCGGAGAGTCACCGCTTTATCCACTAAACGGAATGCATCCGAAAACCGTACTGGTCTCACATGGTCATCTTGACCACTGCGGTGCGGTCCCAAATCTTATGGACCTTGATCCTGAAATATACATGACGCCACCAACTGCTGATTTTGCGAATATGCTTGCAAAAGATACGCTCAAGATCGCACAGGCAAATGGCGTATATGCACCATACAACAGCGAAGACCTGCGCAAGTTCGTTCAGCGGACAACTAAAATCGACACAGGTGTTCAATTTACAACACAGGGATACAATGTTGAGTTTTACGATGCCGGACACATTCCCGGAGCAGCATCTATCCATATTGAATCAAAAAATGGAGAGAGTTTATTTTATACAGGTGATATCAGTACAACAAATACAAGATTAGTGTCGGGTGCAGGAGATTTTCCAACCGCCGATTCACTTGTGATCGAAAGTACGTATTTTGGTGAAGAACATCCTGCCAGAAAGGAAGTTGAGTCTGCTTTTATGGATTCGCTTCATGAAACCCTTGATATCGGAGGTACTGTGATCATACCGGCTTTTGCGATAGGGCGAACGCAGGAGATACTAATGTTGCTGGATTCACATGGGATCCATCCTTACGTTGATGGAATGGGCACTATGGCATACAAACTGATGATGCACCATACTGACTACCTACGAAATCACACACATCTTAAAAAGGCGTACAAAAATGCGGTTATTGTAAAAGGACGAAAACGGGATTCCATACCTCTTGATTCATCCATAATCATTACGACTGCAGGGATGCTGAATGGGGGACCCGTGTTACATTATATTGACAAGTTGTACAATGACCCGAAGTCAAAGATCATGCTTTCAGGATATCAGGTCGAAGGTACAAACGGAAAAATGGCTATTGATAAAGGGATTATCGATAACGACGGAATTATCCGGAATCTTCATATAAAAGTCGAGCAATATGATTTTTCAGCTCATTGCGGTGATAAAGAGCTGAAGGATATTGTGAAAGAATTCTGCGACACCGGTACGGAAAAGGTCTTTGTGATGCACGGTGACAATACGGAAATGTTTGCAGAATGGGTTCTACAGGAGATTGGTGTGGAAGCACATGCGCCTGTTAATGGTGATGAGTTTCTGTTGTGACTGTCTTTCCGGTACATTCGTTTTAGGGGATATTCAGGTACACCCTAATTACTGTACCTGATCAAACGATATCATCGATCACCAAATTCAATAATATCATTATTTTTTATTCATGCACTGTTCTTTCACAAGTTCCGTACCGTAAATTAGAGCTTCATCGATCTTCGAAATATCGACACCACCACCCTGTGCCATGTCCGGACGACCGCCACCGCCGCCACCAACAATGTGCGACATTTCCCGGACTAACATTCCGGCATTTGCACCCTGTTCCATTGCATTCTTACCTACGGCTGCCACTATCTTGACTCCTTCGAATCCACTTACAAGTAACGCAACCACATCATCATGCTCTGCCAGCCCTCCTGCGATTATCAGGAGTTCTTCATTATCTGCATTTTGTACCATCTCAGCAACAATACGAACTCCGTCAATCTCAACAGCCTGTAGGATCATCTGATTTACACGTGAATGAGCCAGTTCTTCTTTTAGTCGTGCATTTTCCTTCTTATATTCTTTCCATTCACCAAAGAACCTCTCTATAGTTAACGGAAGATGCTCCGGTAAAACCCTAAGTGCATTTGCAGATTCGTGCAGGAGAGTATCATTTTCCTGCACCGCCCTGACAGCAGCTTCACCTGCCGCATACTCAATACGCTCAACACCATCCTGTATCCGTTCGGTTTTCAATATCTTTATCGGACCTACAAGACCCGTGCTCGTACAGTGAGTACCTGCACAGGCTTCGATATCATCGCCAACCTTAAGGACCCTAATACGATTTCCAGGCGGTACACCGCCCTGATACAATACAAACCCATACGCCTGTTCGGCATCTGTCCTGTCCATCCATTCAGTATAAACGCGCAGGTTCTCCATGACGGTCCGGTTTGCAATCAACTCGATCTCGTTTAATTCATCAGTAGTGATGCGTTTGTAATGTGACAGATCAAGTCGTGCACGATCTGTTGATTTCTGTGCACCTGCCTGCCAGATATGATCACCAAGTACTTTCCTTGCAGCATCGTTTATTATATGGGTTGCAGTATGATGTCTTGCATGTGCCATTCTCCGTTCTTCATCGACCTTACCGATGATCAGGTCGCCTTTGCGGATATTCAATTCATTTTCTATCTCTTTTATATTATGTATCACAACACTATTCACCATCTGAACATCAACAACATCTAGCACATCATCATTAATTACCAGTTTACCGTGATCAGCCGGCTGTCCTCCACCTTCCGGATAGAACAGGGTGCAATCAAGTACAATATTATTGTCAAATATATCCAGAACAACCGCTTCGAATTCAATCCTGTTCGGCTCATCATAGAACAGTCGCTTTGTAGGAGGAAGTTTATCTATGCGATCAGCGTACGGGATCTCCCCAACTTCCTTTTCTTCTGCCTTGCCGTGCCTATCTGCCACCAATGAATAGAATGTATCCGGCAGGTCAACCTCAACCCCGACCTCTGCTGCCGCTTCCTTTGATATCTCCGGTGGAATTCCATGGCTGTCGTACATCTCGATCAATTTATCGAGCGGTATCTTCTCACCACTTTTTTTGTACTTTTTTGCAGATTTTCGGATCATCCGCCTGCCGCGGTCTAATGTATCTGCAAATTTCTGTTCTTCATGATTAAGAATGTCTTCGATCGTCTCAAACCGTTCCCAAAATTCAGGATATTCCGGCAGGTTCGTAATGTGCATCTGAACAATTTCGGATAAGGATACCCTGATGCCAAGATCCCGCATCATGCGGAGTGTCCTTCTAAGTACAAGACGTGCAAGGTATCCGGCCTTGACATTTGAGGGGATTATGCCATCACCAAACATAAATGCCAGGCATCTTGTGTGATCAGTTATTGCATACACAGTTTCGACCGGCTCCATAATATTGGATAACTTTTCGACGGTTGTACCGATACTTGATGCTACCTGCTTTCGAAGCTCAAGCAGGTTCGCCTTTTCACTCAGATCCATAAGTCCTGACAAACAGGCGTTTTGGGACAGGATCTTTGCATATTCAGTATTATCAAGTTCATGATCAATGCCCGCAAGTCCCATCAGTTCATTAACGATCAAAGGAAAAATAGCATCATAGATAGTTGGGGAACCTTTTGATGCCCAGACAAATCTCTCAAGACCATAGCCGGTATCAACAATACAATTGTCCATTTTAGAATATGACTCGCCTTTTATCAGTATGTCACCGTCTTTTGACTGTTTTAGGTTCATAAATACAAGGGTTGCGACCTCAAGACCGCCGATAAGCACTTCAAGACAAGGACCTGCATTACCGCCTCCAGCCCATGGTGCTTCCTTGTATGTTACAGCCATAGGATCTGCTCCAAGGGATAATAATAGCTCATCACACAATTCTACTGTTCTTTCTTTCCAGTATATTTCTTCACTTGCGCTATTAAACGCATGGTGTGCCATCATCTCAAATGTTGTCAGGTGCCGTCCGCTCCGGCCGACTGCATCAAGGTCAGGTAAACGTATGCAGGGCTGTGATATTGCCAGCGGGTTTGCAGGTGGCGGCACCTGCCCTGATGTGACAAATGGCTGGAAATCAGCAATGGATGCAATTGTCAGGTATATGTCATCTCTCCACCTGGCAATCACAGGATACCTTTCTATCCTTGTATGACCATTTTTTTCAAAAAAATCCAGGAAATATTCACGCATACCTGAAAGATCATATTGTTTTTTGAAAACCGGATTGCCTATGAATGAATATGGATCACATGGTGCATCCCCGCATGTTTTTCTGTCGTCGTCACGTGTCCAGAAAAATGTTCCGCATTTCTGGCATTGCTTACGAATAAATCCGTTATTAGAGAAAAATTCAAGTTGATATTCATCTTCAAACATAATTATTCCAACTATTATGTACTTGTATCTATAATCGTAACTATTTAATTATCCTTAAGTCCGGATGCCTATGGCAAAATCCGCTTATTTGTGTTGATTGTGATATATTATTTAGTTTTTGATACTGAACCAAAGTCCATCGATTCCAAAGGTGTTTGACAATTGTGTGCAATTATATATTTGTGGACTATTGTGCCCAATATCAATAATATTTATTAACCATTGTATATTATTTTAAAAATGTGGCGATTAAAGTTTCACAGGAATACCTTTGTCTGCCAGATATTCTTTCATCTGTTTGATGGAATAAGTTCCAAAGTGAGCGATCGATGCCACAAGGACTGCATCTGCATGTCCCTCTTTTACGGCTTCATACAGGTGTTCTAGCGTTCCGGCTCCACCTGAAGCGATCACAGGCAAGCTGACTGCATCTGCTATTGCCCGGGTCATTGGAATATCATATCCTGCCTGGGTCCCGTCAGCATCCATGCTTGTGGGCAAGATCGCACCTGCCCCAAGCCCTTCAACCTTTTTCGCCCATTCGACTGCATCAATCCCTGTGGGTTTCTTGCCTCCATTTATCATTACTTCAAATCCGGAAGGAACTTTTGAAGAAGTTCGTGTATCTATGGCGACAACGATTCTTTCGCTGCCAAATTTTCCTGAAGCTTCTCTCACTAATTCCGGATCATGGACAGCAGCCGTATTCATGGATACTTTTGATACACCAATGTCCATCATATTCTGAATATCCTGAATACTTTTGATCCCTCCACCCACTGTAAGAGGTACAGATATCTTATCTACCGTTCTTTTCACAGCATCGACCAAGGTTTTTCTTTTCTCAATTGTTGCCGTAATATCCAAAAATACCAGTTCATCCGCACCGGCTATACTATAAGCTTCAGCGTTATCTGCCGGATCTCCCACATCTGCCAAATCTACAAAATTAACACCTTTCACAAGACGCCCGTCCTTTACATCCAGGCATGGTATGATCTTTATGTAGTCCATAATTGTTACTCCTATGGGTTTAATATTATTATTTGTGTATACTCTGTGAGATTCTTACTTCAAGTAAATTCGCCTGTAAGGAGGATTTTTCGCACATTTTTACTGAAAGTACCTATATTACTGTTTGCAATATATGGGTATTACTGACGGGCTAAAGATGTACTTGTAGTGAGCGCAGTCGCAATGATCAAAACAAATAGCAAAATATTGAACCTCATAATGTTAATTTTACCTAAACCCGCTCAAAGTTTTCCCATTTTGTGCAGGAGTTCTGCATTGAGTACACTTGCACCTGCTGCACCGCGAATGGTATTGTGTCCCATTACGATGTAGCGTATACCTTCTCTTATGCGCCCGACACTTATACTCATACCATTGCCCAGATTCCTGTCAAGACGTGGCTGTGGTCGATCAGGTTCATCATGAACTATCAATGCCTTTTCGGGTTCGGTAGGCAGGTCTCCAAGGTTAGGATTAAATTTGAGGAACGCATCTCTTACATCCCCCGGTGTAGGATCATCCTGCATTACAGCCCATATAGCTTCGGTATGTCCATCCATTACCGGTACCCTGTGACACGATGCACTCACTGTAAGATTAGCATCTATGAATTGTGCACCATCGAATTCCCCGAGGAGTTTCTGGGGTTCTATCTCCATTTTTTCTTCTTCACCGCCTATGTAGGGAACGATGTTATCTAGTATTGCCATTGAGGATACGCCGTCATAGCCTGCACCTGATATTGCTTGCATGGTCGCAACAGTTACATTTTCAAGCCCGAATTGCATGAGGGGTTTTAGTGACATAACCATCATTATTGTCGAACAGTTCGGATTTGTTATGATGTAACCATCCCACCCACGTTTGTCCTGCTGCACCTCGATCATATTCAGGTGGTCGGCATTAACTTCCGGTACAACCAGAGGGATATCCTCTTCCATCCGATATGCTGCAGCATTGCTTGCTACTGCAAACCCTGCTTTTGCAAATTCCGCTTCCACTGTTATGGCATTGCTTGATGGAAGTGCAGAAAACACCACATCAGCATCCACTTTTGTTGTATCTACAGGAACAACATCCATTTCTGCCACGCTTTTTGGAATCGGGATCTCCAGCCTCCAGTTTGCAGCGTTCTCATATGTTTTTCCGGCGCTGCGTTTTGATGCTGCGAGTGATGTGATCTCAAACCACGGGTGATTGTCCAATGCCTGAATAAAACGCTGTCCAACCGCACCGGTAGCACCTAATATACCTGCCTTTATTGGTTCTGCCATAACGACCTCAAAAAAAGAAAAATCCTGAGCACAAAAAATAGAAATATAATGGAATAAGAGGTCTTATTCCACTGTGATTGCTTCTGTTGGGCATGCATCGATACATGCACCACAATCGGTACATTCATCTGCATTTACAACAGCAATGTCGTTATCATTCATTGAGATTGCTTCTACAGGACACTCGTCCACACATGTTCCGCATCCCACACATTCATCTACGTTTATTTTCGCTACCATTATTATATTCTCCTTTGGTAATTATCCCTATTAGATATAATACCGAAATTTGCAATATAGCATTACATGAATTAGATAAAAACCTATCGATGTATTCAGCATTATCTTTTGGAATGGTTCGAAAAACCACAGGGTGCACAGGGAGAGAAAAAAGCAATATTTCCCTGTACCCCCTATTGACCTGATACTTTTTATTATCTTTTGGAATGGTTTTGAAAACCGTATAGATAGAGGCACGCAGAAAAAAATAAGCCCTTACGATGAATCTTTTTTGCCATGATCCGTTTATACAGAATATATTAAAAAGTGTCATTGACCTGCACACCTTACGGACGAGCAGACATCAATTTCGTAGGAAGTAAGTGTCCTGATATTCTTTGCCATAATTCACTTTATCACGAACATATTTAATGGTCCTGCAATTCATGGGATAATTATATATAATATAAAAGCATCAAACCGTGATGTGAGCGGGATATTCTTTTTAACAACCCCCACTCCCCAACCCGCTCACATTCATCATATGGGATTTAATATACACATAATTAATTTGTACTTTTTTGTACTTACTTTTTCTTGAACCTGATAACGGATTTCACAACCACTTTCAATTAAAAATCAAACAGTGTCTTTTGAGGTTTGTCAGGTCTGCGTTTTTTTGACACACTCACTTTCGCATCATTTTTCTTTTTGTTTCCTTCTACTGCTGATACTGCATATGCAGAATCTTCAGTTTTATTCATGTTTGGAATCGAATCAAAACTGGCCTGTGGGTTACTTTTACCGGATCTGCCCATCTTTGATTCTGCAAAAAATACAACATCATCTGAAGCAGTTTCAGCAATAATCGATTGTGCACGGTCATAGATGCCCTGAAGTTTCTTTGTCACCTTTTTACTTCCTGTAATATAAGCAAGCTCGTCAAGATCAAGATTCAAATTCACTACCGTATCAATTGCATACTGTTCGTTTTTCAACATATGCCCATACATTGATGTCAGGTCTCTACGAGCATATCGCATGGACTCATGGCAATGTTCGCCTATCTTGGATGCTATGTTATCCCTCATGTTACGTTTCGCACGCAATTGTCCGAGTTTTCGCCAGAACGAAGGCGGTTGGTACCGGATAAATCCACCATGTACATGTGTCTTTGCGACCACTGCACCGCATATCATAAGTACACTTGCATACCGCCACATACGATAGTTTTGCCGTTTTTTTACACGCCCGAGGTATGTATCCGCGTGAGATAAGTATTCAAACCCATTGCTGACATCTATATCAATACCAATTTTATCGTTGCCACCGGCACCATACTGAACCGGAAGATTCTCATCGATCCAGTGCACCAGATCCTCCGGATTCTCATTCAGTCCATAAGTTGCATCGAGTGCCTTTTGTGCGTCCGTGCCCTTGAAGATCTTTGCAAGCACCTTGAAAATAGATTCTTTTGTGTCTCTCGATGATGTCGCAATATCCTCAATATTGATCTCATTCCTGCCCAGAGCAACAGCCTGTAGGTCGTTAACCGCACTTCGCATATCCCCACCGGCATTTTCTGCGATCTTTTCAATAACACCGACACCACACATGATACCTTCGTTGCGACAAATATTCTTTAGTGCAGGAACCATAGAGCGACTCTGCACCGCATGAAATTTTATTTCCTGGCACAGCGTGCGAAGCGTTGAAGTTAAACCATACAAATCATTTGCAATAAGCACGATCGGCTGGTTTGTTTTTTTTATGATGTCACCAATCGCGCGTGCTCCGCCACGATCAGTTGTTCCGTGCAGGTTGTCTGCCTCATCAAGAATTATCAGTCTCTTTGAATTAGTTCCGCTTAATGTGCGCATTTTTGAAGCTGATCCAGCGATACTTTCAATAACAGATGCGGTTCTCTGGTCACTTGCATTAAGTTCTATGACCTCCCATCCGTAATCTTTAGCAAGTGAATGTGCCGCAGAGGTTTTTCCAATTCCTGCCTGCCCTTGCAGTATTACGGCACGTTTTTTTGGTATGCCATGCAGCCATTCCCCTGCCCACGTCCGCAGGTCATCAACTGCTTTTTTGTTACCAACCACCTCGGAAAGTGAGTGTGGCCTATATTTTCCAGTCCATTCAATTGATATTGTCATCGATAATCATACCTTCATGAAACGGAAAATTAATTAATGTTTGCATTTCTTGTAGTATATATCTGTAAGATTATTACTACAAGTAAATCCGGTCGTAAGGAGGATTATTTTGTTGTATATAATTTATACATGGATGGCTGATTGGTATGAGCTCAAAAAACACAGGAAATCTACTGGATATCATTGAAAAACGTGCGCTTGCAAACAGGGCAAAGGTTGCAATCGGAATTCGTGACCCGACACCTAAAATACTAATGAGTGCCAAAGCCGCACAGGATGCTGGTTTTGCAATGGTTGTCCTGGTCGGGAATAAACAGGAAATCGAAAAAATTGGTACTGACCTGAAAATCGTTGACACAAAAAATCCTGAAAAAGCGATTTGTGATCTTCTCGTATCAAGAAAAATTGATGCAGCAGTCAGGGGAACGGCGCACGCATCAATTGCACTTTCACATCTAAAAGATATGCTTGGAATAAAAAAATTGCACCGTCTTGCACTTCTTCTGGACAACAATGGAGATCCATTCTTCATTGCACCTGTTGGTATTGACGAAGGTTCCGATAATGAGGATAAAGTTGAATTTATCAAACTGGGAACTGAACATATACGCAGGTTCGGAATTGAGCCTGTTGTCGGAATCCTTTCAGGTGGAAGAGTTGATGATTTTGGGCGTGATAAATGGGTTGACCACACGATATCTAATGCCAGGTTTGTAACCAATCGCGCCAAGGAATTAGGAATTACTGTAAAAAACTATAATATACTAATAGAAGATGCCATCAAAGGAGCAAATTTTATTCTTGCACCGGATGGGATTTCCGGAAACCTTATATTCAGGACGCTGGTTTTTTTGGGTGGTGGAGATGGGATCGGTGCACCGGTGCTCATGGATGATTATGTGTTTGTGGATACATCACGTGTAGGTGGGCATTACACAAAAGCTATTATGCTTGCCAGTGCACTTGCTAAAAAGAACAAGTAACAATGATGAAAAAATACTCCCTATAATTGCATTTACTTGAAAAAAATGATACATTATGTACTATAAAAAAACGGATGAAATCGTTAAAAATCAATTGGTATTCATTAATATTCGTGAATGTAGTAAAATTTTAATTAATTAATTAATTAATTAATTGATATGATATGTTTCTATTGATACATAATAAATAACACAACAGGGGATAAAATTGGAATCTATTGCACCGGAATGGCCAGTGGCAAAAGGCGATTATGTTATTGGCGTACCTGAATCAAGAATTGCCGTTGTAACACTTGCAAGTGCACTTGAACCTTATCATGATGCTGCTATTTGGGGTACTTGTAAAACAGAGAATCTAGGTGCTGAAAAGATCATTGCAAATATTATTTCTAATTCGAATATCAGGTACATACTTGTCTGCGGTAGTGAATCGCGTGGGCACCTTGCAGGGCAGACGTTGCTTTCACTTCATAAAAACGGGATTGATGAACACGGCAGGATAATAGGATCAAATGGTGCGATCCCGTTCATAGAAAATATCACAAAAATTGCAATTAAGCGTTTCCAAGAACAGGTTCGATTCATAGCATATATCGGATTGACTGATATAGGCCGGATACAGCAAATTGTGGATGAATACAAAAATAAAGATGCTGTATATGGGGAAGCACCGATGGTTGTTGGTACATCAAAGAAAAAACATGTAGCTCTTAGTAAATCAATATCCGGAGACATGATGATTTCCAATGAATTTATGGTGGATTCCACAGCAGGTATTATATATTCTGCTGGAGCAGAAGCGTTACAATGATTTATATGATCGGTATTATGGAAAAAGACAGGGGATAATTAAATGTTCAGGTTTCAAAAAGAGCAAGAGATCGTTAATGTCGCAGGCATAAAAATTGGGGGTCAACCAGGTGAACTGCCTACTGCGCTTGCAGGTACGATTTTTTATAATAATCACAAGATCGTGCAAGATGCTGCAGCAGGTATATTTGATAAAGATGCTGCTGAAAAACTTATAAATATTCAGGAAAGCAATTCTGATGAAACTGGAAATCCACATTTGATCCACATATTCGGAACTACTGTAGAAAGTATATCAAAGTACATAGATTTTATAACCAATATAACTGATGCTCCGTTTCTGATTGATTCCCCTGAATCTTCAGTACGGATGCATGCGGTTGGGTATGTTACTGATATCGGACTTGCTGATAAGACGATCTATAATTCAATTAACATGAGCATCACCGACGATGAACATGAAGCATTGGAACTATCTGATGTTGACTGTTCGGTATTACTAGGGTTTAATGCAATGAATTCCTCACTGGAGGGCAGGATGGCACTTCTTGAAAATGGTGGTGGGATTATTGGAAACGGACTTCTGGATATTGCACGGGAATGTGGGATTACGAACATACTTATTGACCCGAGTATCACCCCTATGGGCGATGGTGCCGGTGTTGCACTTCGAATGACTCTTACCGCAAAAGCAAAATGGGGTCATCCTACGGGTTCTGGGATCCACAATGCTCCATCTGCATGGAACTGGCTTAAAGCAAAACGAAAAACAGACCCACTGGTATTCCGGATATGTGATATTGCTTCAACATGTTTGCAACAGGTTGCTACAGGTGATTTTGTATTATACGGTCCAATTGAAAACGCACCCTACACATTCCCAATATCTGCAATGAGTGACATTATGATCTCAGAGGCTTCTGCTGATCTTGGTATTGAACCGTCAAGTAGCCATCCGATAAATATTTTAGTGTAATTTGTTGACACTTTTTAATCCTTACTTCCGCTTTTTTAAGTGCATAACTCAAGTTTCCCCAGAAAAAGATTCCCCGCAGAGGGGACTTATTTTTCTCTGTGTGCCTGTGCGATCTCTGCGGTTTTCCAAACCATTCTGGAAGATAATAAAAAGTTTCATTTGTTCTTGTGTTCGAAACATTGTAACACCGCAACCAACTGCAACAGGGCTTAGTGCCTGTAAAAAATTAACATGAACAATCTGATACCGCTCTTGGAATGATGGCATAATTCCATTCGCCATGAAAAT
>JBQVMC010000012.1:0-24915 GCA_052361145.1 Methanosarcinaceae archaeon | reverse complement strand
GGCAAAGCAGGAAGAACTAAACAAGAGGGTTGCAGCGGATATGCAAATGCTGCAAGATGCCATTAATGAACTGGAGGAGAAAAACGGACGAACTGGAGAACTGGGGGCAAAGCAGGAAGAACTAAACAAGAGGGTTGCAGCGGATATGCAAATGCTGCAAGATGCCATTAATGAACTGGAGGTGAAAAACGGACGAACTGGAGAACTGGGGGCAAAGCAGGAAGAACTAAACAAGAGGGTTGCAGCGGATATGGGATCACTAAGAGAGCCTATTCGTGAAATGGAAGAAATGGTTGTGCATGCAGGTGAACTAGAAAACATACGGGATGAAAATATTGAAGAATTAACACCGGATATTGAGTTTTTGATTGATCCGGTACATGGAATGAATAATAAACCGGTGCAAAACCACGAGTTTGAGCCTAGCACACAACATGACATTGAAAAAAATATGCCAGATACGGAATCCCAAAGTTATAACAGTAAGGAAAATGCTTTAATCTTATACACAAAATTGAATTTACCTGTAGTATATAAGGTTGTACCTGCTATAAAGAAAGAAAAAACGGACGAAAATGAACAGCATCCCCGTTTTAATGAAGAAGGGGCAGGCAGCAATCCGGAAAACTATACGGATGAAAATAATGAAAATGATGAAAATCGCAACTATTCAAACAAATAGAGGTAGACAATGCTGGATAAAGATATACTTGGAATTGATTTTGGGACAACGAACTCAAAAATGGCATACATGTTGCTAGACGAACCGATTATGATCGAAAACTCAGAAGGGAGTAAGATCACTCCATCCATTATTCACTTCAAAAATGAAAATGAGGTCGCAGTGGGTGAGATTGCAAAGCGCAATCTTATTGTGGATCCTGAAAAAACGGTGTATTCGATTAAAAGGAAAATGGGGACAGATTACAGGAAAAAGATAGGACGGTACAAATTCCCAGCTGAGTATATAGGCGCACAGATCTTCAAAAAACTGGTAGATGATGCCGAAATGCAAGTTGGTAAAAGATTCACTGATTCTGTGATATCAGTTCCTGCAAACTATTCTGACAGCCAGAGACAGGCGATCAAGGATGCAGCTGAAATTGCCGGACTCAACGTTTTAAGAATAATAAACGAACCCACAGCAGCAGCTTTAGCATACGGAATAAGAGAAAACCGCGACAGGCGAGTGCTGGTATATGACTTTGGAGGCGGGACGTTCGATGTAACGGTAATTTCAATCTCATCAGGCTTTTTTGATGTGGATTCGAGTGCAGGTGAGCACAGGCTGGGAGGGGACGACATAGATGCGCGCATTGAGAAGCACGTAAGTAAAAAGTTAATGGAGAATCTAGGAATTGACGTGAAAAATGATATGGCACTTCGCTCTACTTTGTATGAAGCATCCGAGGCAGCAAAAATCGCCCTATCATCAGTGGAAACTACAACGATCGACATACCTTTTGTTGCTGAAGGAAAACCTCCGTTTAGTATGACCCTTTCACGGGCAGAGCTAAGCAATATGACATCCGACCTTATTGAGCGTACAAGGGGTCCTATTGAACAGGCGCTGGATGATGCTTCCCTTGAAAAGGATGAGATCGATGATATACTGCTGGTTGGAGGTACCACTCTTATGCCAGCGGTACGTGAATTTGTAACAGATCTTTTTGGAAAGGAACCTGTTAAGGGACCTGATCCGTATGAAGCAGTCGCACTTGGCACTGCTGTTGCCAGTCTTGAATATGGAAAAAATATATCAAGTATGACAGGAAATCTGGAAATAAGTGATGTTGTTTCAAGCTCTCTTGGTGTGCTGACTGCAGAGGGAACCATATCAAGAATACTGGAGCGTAATACCAAGATTCCGATCGCGCGGACAAAAAACTTTACGAATGTAAACAGCTATGTTGAGGAGGTTATAATCCCGGTGTACCAAGGTGAAGGAGAATATCCGGATGAAAATGAGCATCTGGGAGAGTTCTGGATTTCAGTTGAGCCTATGCCGGTATTTCAGAACAGGATCGATGTGAGTTTTGAAGTGGGTAAAGAGTTCGGGATTTTGCATGTAACTGCACTGGACAAAATATCCGGCAATGAGCGTACCGTGAAAATGGAAGCAAGAAGCCGTCTTTCAAAAAAGGATAAAAGTAAATGGATGAAGAAATTGCTTGGCGTGGAAAGCATAGAGGTAAACGTAATAAACATATCTACACGAGATTCATTGGTCCTTTATCTCAATCCGGCCCAGACCGTATGGGATGTCAAAAAAGACCTTATGGGAAAAGGCATTCTGGATGAGGATGGGGTGCTGTTCTATGATGAGACAAAACTTGAAGATGACCTGAGAATTTCTACAACAGGGATAACAGGTGGCAGTAAAATAGAAATACGATGATTATGTTTGCCTGTTATGGTGTTTACCAATAAAAGGTATGATATGATCTATACAGGTGTGCGTGTAATACGTGTTTCCTATCCGGATTAAGGCTGGGTGCTGGTAATATGAGTAAGAAAAAGAAGAAAACACAGAAAAGCAATCAATCCGGGACAAAACCTGATGTATCAATCCAGTATGACCCTTACTGGAAAATATCCCGTGTTTATCTTGATCCACAGCGAGTTGGCAGGTATCTCAACAAGTTCGAAAGGTTCGAGGATGAATATCCGTGTTGGACTGAAGAACTTCTGGATGGCACTCCCACCTTTTACTGCATTCTTGGTGTTATGAGGGGAGCAACTGAAGAAGAGATAAAAGAGGCTTATGATAAAAAGACCCATTTGTCAAATTATCCTGAATTTTTGATAGAGGAAGCTTATGATACCTTAAGCGATCCGGATATGCAAAAGGAATACGATGAACTGCTTAATGTGTTCTCAAATATCACAAAATGTATGCCTCCTGCGGAAAAGATCGAGATGAAACATAATCACGATCATTGTATAGAACTTGAAATAAAATTCGAAAGGATGGAGTACATAATGCGTACCCGTGAAGATTTTCTTAATTTTTATTCATTTGGTATGCCTGGCCTGTATGAGCTTATCGGACTTACCGGGAATTCGTCACAAGATGAACTAAAAAAGACCTGTGAGAAGGGTTCGGAATTATTTAAACAGGTTTACGCCATACTTGGTGATCCTGACAAGCGCAGTGATTATGATTTTTTTATGGACTTTAATACGAAATATGGATCCTGGACTATGCAGTCTTATTTCAAGGCCAGGCGGGAAAGATGGAATAAATTCGATGATGATGTGATTGAGAAGATGGCACTTTCTTTTCTTACCGATCATAATGCAATTATAAATTCTCTTAAGCGCCAGTGTGATATAATGAACCGTAACCAGGACTGGGAACGCTATCTTCCACCAGGTGAAGATACTTTTTTTTCAATACTGGATCTGGATCGCAGGTTGTTATCCGGTGATAAGAAAGAAGTTGAGAAAACCATACGTGATAAATACCGCTATCTTGAAAAAACACCACAGGTCAATCTGGCTTATAGTATGCTTAAAAATGTATCGCAAAGAGATGATTACATATGGCTTATCGATAACAATGAAATGCTGAATTCATTCACAAAAATTTCAAGTGGTGATAAGAACGATATCCACTCACCGGAAATGCCAGTGACAAAAAAAGGTTCTAAAAGCAAACAATCATTTGACCAGATGACATTCAATGATTTTATGGAAGATGTTCTGAAAATTATGGAAAATGAGATAGATTAGCGTTTTGAAAGTATCCACTTCAAAAAGCAGGGTCGAATACATATTCGGATTATCTTGATCAGGTGTCTGAGCATCTTTCTATTTTAAAATTGAGTTGGTCACCCTTAGACTTGAAGCGTATACCTTTTTTGAGAGATTTGTCCATTGATCTGTGCAATTTCAACTCAATTAGTGTGCAGATACAACTGTTGAATCCGAAACAGACGTTTTTGAATTCACCACCGCACCAACATTGATATGTAAAGTAATCGCGACTCTCGTCTTGCAGTAAATCATCTTGTTGACTTCTTCGATCTCAACAGTGCGAAGGATATTTGTTGTATTGGGACAAAACGTGTCCCGGTTGTTATTGTCCCCAAATATTTGCTTCACAGTAATTATTGGCTTAAATAGGGATTAATAGGTACAATAACTAGATGAATACTGATAAGAAGTTTGTTTAATTTGATACATTGTGGATGCAAGAAGTTATAGATCATGTGATATAATAAAATATTATTATGATATTTCTTAAATTTTGGATTATTCAAATAACAACTGCTATATATCCAGACCATATCTTAAAGAAGATATGGATCTGACATACTGGTACCTTTTTCCGCTTGGCATTATTATTTCCGCAATTTCAATGTCTGCCGGAATATCAGGGGCTAATTTTTGGATACCGGTTTACCTGTTTGTGCTCAAACTTGATCCTTTGATTAGTTTTTGGCTTGCACTCCTGACCATGATATTCGGATTTGGAAGCGGTGTTATCAGAAATATTTACCAGAATACAGTCAACTGGTATATTGTCAGGAAATACCTGATACCGGTAATTCCTGGTGCAGTCATAGGTTCAATCCTGACATCCTTCATCGATGGAAAAATACTTGTACTTATGTTCAGCTTTTTTGTATTCGCCTACGGAACCTATTTGCTAATTATAACCCTTTCATCAAAAAAAGAGCCGCAAAAACATAACCGTATATTCTGGGGACTGGGCTTTGCAGCCGGATTTCTAAAAGGACTGATTGCTACGGGATTGGGTAAATTGATAGTGCCCGGTATCTGGAATCATGAAAAGATACGACACCCTTCTGAGGTGATAGGTTCAGCCGTGGTGATTATATTTATAGTTGACATTGTGGCAGCATTGGCCCGAATGAACACCGTTTTCGTCGGTGCGCTGTTTGACAATTGGACTACGCTGATCGATATCATGATATTCGTGGTACCATCAGTTGTTATCGGTGGACAGTTGGGTCCAAGGGTTATCAGGAATATGAATACTAAGTGGTTAAGGGTATACATATCCATAATGTTGATTCTTGTGAGTCTTATAACTGCTCAACACATTGTGATAAATTAGGCATAAGTGATAGTTTTTAGACATTTAAGAAACTCGAGTCAAAACACAATAAAATGGTATCCGCTTCAAATCTAATGGTAAATGACTATATTTTGAAATCAAAATCTGCTTTTAGCACTTGGTTTTGATAATCCGAATATGAATTTTACCCTGCTTTTTGAAGTGGATACATATTCGGGATATCTACAGAGAAGTATAAAACAGACGACTTTCAGCAACTTTCACCGAAAAGCAAAGAAGTGGGCACCAGAATGCCCATTTTGTGGGGCATCGATGAAATTTTATTTGTATGTGGGGGGACCTCCAAAAGATGTCACGGAAGTTGATAGGAAAATAACGGACTGGTGTGGGGTCAATGCTCAGCCGTAGCTACATTAAATTTGCACCCGAAGGGTGCTTTCTTGTGTATACCTACAATATTTTAAAACGAAACTTTATTATGGTGTGTGATGACGATACTGATAGTGATTTTTTGGTCGTGTCCTAAGTTACGTGACCTAATATGTTTTTGCCATAGTTCAAGTCCGCTACTGGTATTGATTCCGGATAACACACTTAAAATCCACCTGTAGTCTCGCAGCACAACGATTATTATAGAAAGTCACGATTTCTGGGGCACTACCCAATTTCGTGGATATAATGCATGTCTCGCCTGTATGCACTTCAGGAATGTTGTTATGCACAATCGATTTTGTGCTAAGTCAAACATTGTACAGCACCCGACCTTAGCAGAGTGCGGGGCATAATAATTAAGATTAATATAAACAAGGATGGACTGCGATTGACCTGTCACTGAAAGTGTGAGGCCGCCAGCAGTTTCATCAATCATTGCAGTCGGTCCATGTTTTAATTTAATGCATCCCAGATGTGATTGCTCCAAAAAGATAAATCATTGTCATATGGGTTGTTGATTTATGCATTATGTTCAAATAGACATAATGCATAATAAAGTTTTCTATATTATACGGATGAGTATTGTATACCAGTTTGCCTTTTTGAATTAAAAGTACGGAACGATAATGAAAAATCGTTTTTTTATATACAATTCAAAAATCAGGTAAAAATGCATATTCGAATTATCTAAACCAAGTGTCGGAGCATCTTTTAATTTCAAAATGGAGTCCATTACCTTAGATTTAAAGCGGATACAAATTGATTATGATGTACTGAGCCTTTCCAGCTATGATCACATATTAAGCCAATTAGTTTTATTACTGTTAGGTGTGTATCATGCAACAAATAAAAAGGCGTATATATACTGATATTAAAAAACGAGGTAACTATTCAGACATACACAAACGTTATCGGTAGACTTAATTATCTACAAATTGATAGTTGCATATAATTGTAAGGCATCTTTGAAATCGATGGATATGGACTCAGTATCAAAAACAAAATAATATATCATCATTGATATGAATAAGTGGATTTTCGCTATCTGCAGCCAGTATAGAGGATATCTGAATAGTTACAAAATGATTATGATCTTGCGAATACATAGAAACCACAACGGGAATTGTTTAAATGAGCGATAGCGCATCAATTGATCAAACCGATCATAAAAAACAGCAAAAATCCCTTGCAAAGAATAGACTTTTGGGTTTGACGGATAAATTATACGTACAGTTATTGGATGAGATTGTGCCAAATATCACCCTTCCAAGCCGTACTAAAGAAAATATTCGCTACAATGAAAAAAGCAATGTATGGGTGTATGGCGATCGGGAGAGTGAGAGGAGTGCAAAGACCGTAAAGGGTGCATTCCAGTTACTAAAAAGTGTACATGCGGTGGATTTTATTATAAAGAACCATCTTGAGCAGGATCGCGGCTCGACACTCAGGGAGTTGTATTATATATCAGAGAACTGGGATATTGCCAAGTTTCGCGAGCAGCCAGAGAGTGATCGGTTGATCGAAGACCTTGAGATCATCACAGATTTGCAAAGGGAATATTTCCACATGCGACCGGAAGAAGACGGTGCTACAATGTTTGGTCCGATAAGGATACGCGAGGAAACAAAGCGCGGTTCACGCACAATACACTGCCAGGAAGACATTGGTGAGAGCGGTTACCAGATCCCATTCAATGTGGAAAATATAGAGTTTTTGGACCATGATGCAAAATTCATTATTGCGATTGAAACCGGTGGTATGTATGCCCGTCTGATCGAGAACGGGTTCGATGAAAAATACAATGCTATACTTGTTCACCTCAAAGGTCAGCCGGCACGTTCCACAAGGCGTATCATAAAACGTATGAATGCGGAACTTGGAATACCTGTAACGGTGTTTACTGATGGTGACCCATGGTCATACCGCATTTTTGCATCAGTTGCATACGGTGCTATTAAGAGTGCACACCTATCAGAGTACATGGTAACTCCGGATGCAAAGTTTATTGGCGTACAACCATCGGATATTGTTGAGTATGAATTATCAACTGATAAACTAACTGACAAGGATGTGGCTGCACTTCGAAGCGAAATGTCAGACCCGAGGTTTGAGTCCGATTACTGGAAAGAGCAGATCAAGCTTCAACTTGATATCAAGAAAAAGGCAGAACAGCAAGCTTTTGCAGGAAAAGGTCTTGATTTTGTAACGGATAAATACCTGCCTGAAAGATTGACTGATATGGGAATTATTTGATCTTTTGCTCCATTTCTAACCGTATTATTTTTGTTAAAATAAATGCAACAGCTGATATTGCCACTGCCATAAGAATGACCATAAAAATGTCACCCCTGTCGGCAAACATCAAAAGTCCTTTGAAAAGCAGGGCAGTGAGTAGGATTCCGGATATTAAAACAACTGATGCAGGAACTTTATAGAGTTTTGTGATTGGGGTTTTTGGTGTATCATCCATAGTCTGGCAGATAACTATGATTTGTGTTATAAGTTACCCTTGCCCAAACAGAATTCACCATTGATTAAACATAGTCCGGATTTACAAATCGCACAGCAATTCCCGTTTTACCACCAACCAATTTTATTTTAATGCTGTTTGTGCATCCATTTCAAAAATCAGGGTAAGATGCATAATCGGATTGTCAAAATCAGATGCTTAAGCAGGCTTTTAATTTCAAGAAAGAGTCAGTTACCTTAAATTTGAAGCGGATACAATAATTCGAATGAATTATTGAAAATTTTCTCATCACAATTCAATTATAACATATAATGTCCTTTCGAGCCAAAAATATATGGGAATTTGCGAAGTTGCAATCCTAACTTGATGCAATGGCTGGATGCAATGGACCTGGACATTACATATATGTAATGTCACATTGTTCTTATTTGTTAATTATTTGTTAAATTTGGATTTACATCGCTAATTACTGAATTCAGGTTCTTGACTATTACAAATGAACAATAGAAACATACATGGAATTATTTGAGTATGGAATTAATCAAACGCTACCGTGGATCACTTTTGGGACTTGCAGTAGGGGATGCACTCGGTGCACCACTCGAATCCAGATCACCAGGCACGTTCAAACCGATTGAAAATATGAACAGCGGCGGCATTTTTAATCTGGATGCAGGGCAATGGACTGATGACACCGCACTGGCACTGTGTCTTGCTGAAAGTCTAATCAAAAAAAAAGAATTTAATCCTCTTGACCAGATGCAACGATATTTTAAATGGTATAAAGAGGGACACCTGAGCAGCACAGGTAAATGTTTTGGCATCGGGTCAAACACATTGCAAAGCCTTAAAAATTTTGGGAAAACAAGAAAACTATCCAGCGTGTCAACAAATTCCGATGCATCAACAAACGGCTCACTCATGCGACTGGCACCCGTACCACTTGTATTTTCCAATAACCCTATTGAAGCAATTGAACGATCCGGGGACAGTTCAAAAACCACGCATGGTGCACAGGATGCAGTAGACGCATGCAGATATATGGGTGCTTTAATAGCAGGTGCTCTTAATGGCGTTTCCAAAAAAGAACTGCTTTCCAGGTGTTACTGTCCTGTTAATAAATACTGGAAAGAACATCCCCTCTCCCCTAACGTTAATGAAGTTGCAGCAGGTTCTTTTAAGAATAAAGAACCGCCAGAGATCAAAGGTGTACAGTATGTTGTAAGATCATTGGAATCTGCTCTCTGGGCGTTCCATAAGACCGATTCATTTAAAGAAGGGTGCCTTATGGCAGTGAATCTCGGAGACGATGCTGATACTACCGGAGCCATCTATGGACAATTGGCAGGCACATATTACGGTGAGCAGAAGATACCTGTTATGTGGCTGGATAAACTTGTATACCGTGAACTTATCGAACATTATGCTGAACAGTTAATGGATGTGAGTTTTGATTTGAGCCGGGGTTTTCCGCAAAAAAATTAACACATATTATCCTGTTCTGGAATATAATATAATCAAGACTGTCATTACAATTTATGGGTGTTGAGAGTTTGTGCTCATTCCTTTCAGTAAATTTAATCATTATCATGCAAATAATCGGTTGGGATTTGTATCATAAACTAGAAAATAGTTGACTCATTATCAATTAAATTTCACTGCTGTCGAAAAAAGTGCAATTTGTACCGTTGTTGAGTATAGACTTAAACTTAAACCTAAACTTAAACCTAAACCTAAACTTTGTAAGAACAAATGAAACCTATGGCGTCAATCCAGCGTCTGAAAATAATACACATTTTTGCCATATTATCCCATATAACCCCCAACCATCTTTTTATTCTTTTGCTAGCGATTTATTGACAAACTGAAAATGTGCAATGTTAAAGCGCGGAATACAACGTTTACTCAACAAGGATCCCTTACTAACTTCACACCCTCAAACTTACCACCAAAAAATACAAGCACCTCTATTTCACCACCTTTATTGAACCGCCTCATCTCCCGATCATATATTCCCTGAACATATCTTAAACCACTCTTTTTGAAGTGCTCCCCGACCGCATTCAGGAAATCGATCTTCTGGTTAAGATTTCCAGCCTCATATTCCTTTATGTCTGCTGCGATCTTACTGCACTCGTCATTATCGATATCTGTGTGATAGTTCCCATGCTCGTTCAAACCACTTATCTGGCGCCACTCAGGGTTTCCTTCTTCATCGGCTTCATAGTGCAACATGTATGGATATAATCTGCAAATATCCGGGCGGGTGTCGTATATTTCACAGCGTCCGTTGGTCAGGAATATGCATGAACCATCGGGTTTAGTTTTAAGGGCATAACCTGATACATAGAACCTGCCATTCTGGTCGCAGAACTCGTAATAAGGAGCGGGGTTGAGCACTGGGGAACCTGTTTTTTTCAGTAAACCCGTATCTTTATCCAGCAGGAATACATGGTCATTGAATTTTTTTGTGCAGCAACGCCCGCAAAGGTCGCATTCGAACCCGACTTCTTTAATTATGCCTGCTAATTTATCATTCGGATAAGCTAACATCTTTTCAAGTTCATTTTTGGTTTCAACCAATTGTTCTTTTATGGATGGTTTCATAACTTTAATCACCTATGGAAGGTTTTTGTGTCACCGACCGGACTATAAATTTACCTTCATAATATTTGTGTTCTCTTGAATAAGTACGGCACAAAGTACGCATGAAATCCCGCAAGGTTTAATTATAAGCATAACATTTTAGGCAGCTCAATAGATAATGTAGTTCATAACATTTCAATTCATAATTTAAAAATAAAACTATTCGAATTAATTAATGAGGATTTATAATGGGCAAAACCGGAAGCATTGAATGGGTGAAGATCAAAGGACGAAAAGGCAGGACGATCAAGGTCGAGAAAAAAGCAGCAGAAAAAGCACATTCCGGACCTATGCAGAGATACACATCTGCAGGTGCTAAAAGGCGATTCATGAAACGTTCGCCAAAAGCAATCGTAAAGTGAATTCACACTCACTCTTTTTTGTAGTATAATTAATAGTCCTAGTTAATTCTGGTGTAGCGCTGTTTTTATCATTAATTCATAACTACTCACATTTAGGAAGCGATATCTAGCGACTGTATTTATATCAAAATGTTTATCTTATATTTCTGTAATGACATGGTAAAATCGGACACTTTTTAACATATTCCGGACAAACAGATCATAGCAAAAAAGATTCACCGCAGGGGACTTATTTTTCTCTGCGTGCCCCTGCGATCTATGCGTTTTTCCAAAACATTCCAGAAGATAATATAAAGTCTCTACAAAGGTGTACCAGTTATATATACGATAATACGACATTTTCAATATCTGATCAATCCATCATCGGCGGCGTATCCCATCATTGCCAAAAGATATTTACGAACAATTTAGCTTCCTCATGTTTGTGTATTACAGAACATGCTGCCTGACGACGGCCTCATTGATCTTGATTCGTGTAGGCCAGAATATTACACTAAAAACATAGCTATACAAACATCTCTTTATTACCAGATCATTTTGAGTATTTGACGTGCCTGACACTTATTACATAGCGCAACGGATATATAGAACTACAAACATTTAAAATGACCTAAGGCCTGTATTCACAGGTTCCATATAATCTATTATTTGACCGGAGGTTAATACACATGGTAGGACAAATGGCTGGACAGCCAATTTTCATTTTAAGAGACGGAAGCCAAAGAACAAAAGGCAGAGAAGCACAGAGCAACAATATCATGGCTGCAAAAGCCGTTGCAGAAGCTGTAAGGACCACACTCGGTCCAAAAGGAATGGACAAAATGCTTGTTGACGGTATGGGTGATGTAGTGATCACTAATGACGGTGCAACAATTTTAAGAGAAATGGACATCGAACATCCTGCAGCAAAAATGATTGTCGAAGTCGCAAAAACACAGGATAGTGAAGTTGGAGACGGCACAACAACCGCAGCTGTAGTCGCCGGCGAGCTCCTTAAAAAAGCTGAAGAACTCATCGACCAGGATGTACACCCTACACTTATCGCATCAGGATATAGGATGGCATCTGAAAAGGCAGGCGAAATATTAGATAGCATCGCAAAAAATGTTACAATTAATGATCGTGAACTTCTTATTAACATCGCAGGAACCGCAATGACCGGAAAAGGTGCAGAGGCGTCAAAGGATGTACTTTCAAACATTGCAGTATCCGCGGTTATAAGTATTGTCGATAAAGGCGATAAAAACAAAGTTGAGATGGATAACATCAAAGTCGAGAAAAAGACCGGTGCCAGTATCGACAAGTCCGAACTCATCAAGGGTATGATCATCGATAAAGAGCGTGTACATACAAACATGCCAAACAAGGTCGAGAATGCAAAGATCGCATTAATCAACTCTGCTATCGAACTCAAAGAGACAGAAGTTGATGCTGAGATATCAATTACATCCCCTGACCAATTGCAGTCCTTCCTTGACCAGGAAGAAAAGATGTTGAAAGACATTGTTAACAAAGTTGTTGACAGCGGTGCAAATGTAGTGTTCTGTCAAAAGGGTATTGACGATATGGCACAGCACTTCCTTGCAAAAGCAGGAATATTTGCGATCAGGCGTGTAAAGAAAAGCGACATGGAAAAACTCGCAAGAGCAACGGGTTCAACACTTATCACAAACTTAGATGAGATTGCAGACAGTGACCTTGGTACTGCAAAACTTGTCGAGGAACGAAAGGTCGGCGGTGATAACATGACATTCATAACAGGCTGTGACAATCCAAAGGCTGTCTCCATTCTGCTTCGCGGTGGTACGGAACATGTTATCGATAGTATTGAACGTGCGCTAAACGATGCACTACGCGTTGTAGGCGTTGCGATCGAAGACGAGAAACTTGTTGCAGGTGGTGGCTCTCCGGAAGTTGAAGTTGCATTACGACTTCAGGAATATGCAGCAACCTTAAGTGGCAGGGAGCAGTTGGCAGTCAAAGCATTCGCAGAAGCACTTGAGGTAATCCCAAGAACACTTGCAGAGAACGCAGGTCTTGACCCCATTGATATGTTAATGGATCTTCGTGCACAGCACGAAAAAGGCGTGAAGACAGCAGGTCTTAATGTTTACACAGGTGAAGTTATTGACATGTGGGAAGCAGGAGTTGTCGAGCCTTTAAGAGTAAAAACACAGGCGATCAACGCAGCATCCGAGTCAGCGGTCATGATCCTGAGGATCGATGACATAATTGCATCCACCAGCGCACCGCAAATGCCTCCGGAAGCAATGGGTGGTATGGGCGGTATGGGCGGAATGCCTCCAATGATGTGATCACTGCAAAAAACAATATTTTACAGGCGCAGTGTTTGCTGCGCCCCTTTCTTTTTTTTTATAGTATCCAATTCACAGAATTATATGTTGTGAGTTGATCCGGGCACAGGCAGGATTATTTAAAATTTGGTCTTTGTATATCTGTGTAAATGAGTTCGTCCTATTTGAAAAAATATTGAAACAAAAACCGGTGCGAACACCGTTAGGCGGCACATCCCACTGCAACCAAACCCATAGTCCATAGTCCACAATTCAAATATGGATATCTCATATCTGCTAAAACGACGGTTGTGTCCTAAGTTGCGTGATCTCACAGGCTTTTGTCATAGTTCAAGGTCGCCACTGGCATTGATTCTGAGCAACACACTTAAAGTCTACATATAGTTCCGCAGCATAACGATTATTATAAAAGGTTACGATTTCAGGGGCAATACCAAAACGACAACGCTTAAAAACAATTTTGTTTTTCATGTCCGTGGTATGGAAACGTGCCGTTCCGCGCGCGCACGAAGTCGCGCTGTTTTCATAATGAACTCGTTAAACCAACCGCTTGGCACCAAACATAAAGGTGTACTGACACGGTATATATACAATACTTTTAGTGACCGGTCAATACATTATCGGATGTGCATTCCATCTTGCCAAAGATAACGTCAAATGATTTTGATCCTTTATTATAGTATATCATGGAAAATGCCGCCTGGCGGCGGTCGCATTGGTTTTCGATTAATATATATTTGAATTCTGCACACAGGATTTAAGACATACAAATACAAATACAAATAAGACACTTTTCAATGTATTCCGGATATACGAATCATGGCAAAAAATATTCATCGAAAGGGGGCTTATTTTTCTCTGCGTGCCTCCCGACCTCTGCGTTTTTTCAAACTATTCCAGAAGATAATAAGAAGTCTCACAAATAAAATAAAGTGAAATAATCATTCCACAAATCAACCCTTACGTGTGTGAAACCTCACCCATCAAATTAATCAAATGTCTGTGCCGCATTTACACGCCACTTCAAAAGCACTCCACGATCCATTCTCTCGCATGACATAAATTCCAATCCCATAATTTCATCCTCTTCAAACCCACTACCATCAACAAGTGTAGGCGCTGAGACACCGCCGATTATAATATTTCCCACAAAGTTATATATCTCATCCACAAGACCGCTTGAGAGCATACCAAAGTTTAAACCTGCACCGCCTTCGACCATCAAACGGTTGATCCCCATCTCCTTTAACCGTTCAACAAGTTCAGGGAGATCCACTCTGTATTCACCTGCAACGATTACCATTGCCATATTTTCCAGAGCCTTAACCCTCTCGCCTGGGGCAGACCGCGATACTGCAATAATCCGTGTTCCTTCTCCTTTCATGAAAATATCAGCATCAATTGGAGTTCTTGCCTGGCTATCAACAATTACCCTGATTGGATTTTCCTCATACCCACCATCCCTGCGCTTACCCCTGCGCTCTCTGGACTTAACGGTCAAACTTGGATTATCTGCAAGAACAGTACCGATTCCAACCATCACAGCATCCGAAGTTGCACGGAGTTCATCCATCCGGTCAAAATCCACATTGCCAGATATCCTGACCTGTTTACGCCTCTTTGTCGAAATTTTACCATCTGTAGACATTGCTGAGTTTATGAATGTGTAGGGTCGTTCCATGTTTAACCTGTTTTACTCATTATACTGCTAAAACGATGTTCAGCAAATCTTCTCATTGGATATATTTTATATCTGAACCACAATATATAACAAGGGAACTTTTTGAAACAAGATAAATATATTTAATAGTTTATGAGCGTTTTCAAAAGATCACTGTCCCTGAGGATTCCCATTAATTTATGGTTCGAATTAACGACAGGCATCTGGTCTATCTTATTGCGTTTCATCTTGCGTGCACAGTTACTGACACCTGAAATCGATGCAGCAGTGATTGGATCTTTTATCATAACATCCTTTGCAATGACATTCGGAACTTTTATCCTTGAAACACTGTAGTAGATGCTCATTGTATCTCTCATGGATTCCCATGTCCATGCATCATCATCAGCACCTGCGGACATATCAGACATCTCCACCGTATCCTCAATAATACTTGTACTGATAATATCGCGATCTGATATGATCCCCACAAGTTCCAGATTAGAATCAAGGACCGGAGCAGCTTTGACATGTGCAAGTTCCATAGCCCTTGCCACAACAGGAAGAGGTGTTTCATGCCAGACAGGTACAACACCATTGTTCAGGTATTGTCCTATCGGCTCTGTGATATTCAAGTTAGCCATTGACCCTATTATATCAGAAATAGTAACAAGCCCTACAAGTTTATCGTCCTCTATCACAGGCAACCTTCGTATCCTGTTATCAATGAATAACCTTGCCGCATCAGTAATATCTGCACCGGGTTCGATTGTTATCGGATTACGTGCCATAAGCAATGCAAGTTGCTCTTCTTCAGGTTTTCGGAGTAAGTTGGTACGGGTTACAAGCCCGACAACCTTGTTATCTTTTATTACGGGTACTCCGGAAATGTGCTTATCTTTTAATATCTTTAGAACTTCATCTCTTGAACCGGGAAGGGTTGCACATGCAACATCTCTGACCATGATCTCTTCAATAATTGTGTTTTTCGGCATGTTTCTTAACCTCGCAGAATAAAAATCATTCTTTTTTAGGGTCTCCACGAACTACCAATACAGGTATTCCGGAATTGCGTGTGACTTTCTCTGCAACACTACCAAGCAAGAAGCGATCCAGTCCACTCTTACCAAGCGTGCCCAATACTATCATATCAATGTCATTATCCTGTGCAAATTCGATGATCTCCTGGCTTGGATGACCTTCAAGTAGTGATGACTCAACCAAAACGCCTGATGCTTTTGCATCATCCAAGGTATGTTGTATTGCCTCTGTCCCCTCTTTTTGCAGGAGTTCATACATCACTTCCCATCCTGAATCCATTGGAATGGAAGAGAATGTCGCTGTATCCACAACATAAACAACGTATACTTTTGCACCGCTCAATCTTGCAAATTCAATGCCGTATGAAATTGCTTTTTTATTTGGTTCCGACCCATCGGTTGCAATCATAATTTTCCTGAATAATTCACTGCTCATATTTCTATCTCCATTATCCTGAATTTAAATTTGAATTTATAATTAAAATTGAAACTAAAATTAAAATTTTGCATTTTACATTTGAACTTACGCGTGTATTATGGATAAAATATCATCCGGACGTGCCCGCCTCACAATCCCACTTAGCGGGTCCTGAATATTTGAAAGGTTATTTGAATTACCATTTAGTATCATAAGATGTGCCTTGTTTCCCTTTTCAATTGAACCAAGTCCATCAAGCCCCAATATTTGGCTTCCATTAAGCGTGCACATCATAAATACCTGTCTATCATCAAGCCCAAACACCTTTGATAAGATCTCCATCTCCGCAAACATATTCGCAGAATTAAGCATAACATTGTCAGTTCCGACTCCAACTTTGATCCCTGCTTCAAGCATATCACACAGTGGCGCCATTCCAACCCCTGTCGTGAAATTTGAGCGTGGGCAGATGACAACTGGAACACCAGCATCAGCAGTCATTGAAATATCACTCTTGTTAGCGTGTGTCATGTGAATCAGCATATCCGGATCCAGCGACAGTGCTTCTTCAATATCAGTGCGGTCTTTTTCACCTGCATGAATAGCAAACAAACGCATTTGCTCTCTTGCATGTTTGGCCATTGTACGAACCATTCCGGAGTCCATATCATTGACTCCGCTAATACCGAGACCATCCGTATTCCTAAGCACCCTGTCAACTTCGCCAAGAACATCTTCTATTTGGGCATCGGGCCTGTCAGGTCTTCCAAATATCAGGGATTCCACATCAAGGTCGCCAATTGCTTCTTTTAATGCCAAAACACCGACCACCCCGCCTTCCCTGAAATCTGCAAATGCACACGTACCGGTTGTTATCATATCCAAAACCGTATTCTTCATGCTTTTAACAAGTGCATGGTAAGGAGTACTGCGCAATACCTTATGTTTAAGACCATACGGTGGGCGAACAAGTGAATCAAGGTCACGTATAAGCCTAAACTTATCACATTTACCAAGTGAAGGGTCTTTACATATCGAATCACCGATATGAGTATGGGAATTTACAAAACACGGTGCGATAATGATTCCCGTATTTGACGGCTCCTCGCCTATCTCTGTAATTATCCCGTTACTTACACAGATATAGCCTTCAACATGTTCAAATTCCGTGTTGATAATTATTGTTCCGGATATTATTTGTTCACAGGACGATGACATTACAAAACAATAGTAATAATACTTGATATAGATACTGATTACGGGCATATGTGATTTTAATTATTGATGATATTTTTTAGTGCGACATGTTTATATCTCAATGCCAGTATAGAAACAAACAGCGTGTTGTAAGGTCCTTGCAAGAGACGTGGCACGAGCCTTTCTGTGACTGTATAGACAACCTCAATACGGTACATCTAATAATGCGACAAAGCCTGGCACGAGGGAAACCGGTGCGGACAGCGGTGATTACCAATAGGATGATACACTGGAGTTAGTGCGTCGGGTTACAGCATTATTACAATTACAATTATTACAATTAAAATTACAATTACAATTATTACAATTAAAATTACAATTATCGGTTTACCATTCCCATCACCATTATCCTGCATCGATCATGGGTGTGACAGTGGATGCTGCATTTTATTTACGTTATTGGCTTATATAACCTGCATTGATTTACAGATATGGCCATAGAGGATGCTGTAAAAGAATCAAAGGACGGGGTTATCATATACCTTGAAGTTAACCCTGGCTCAAGGTCAATGTGCATACCGAGCGGTTACAACGATTGGAGAAAACGCATCGAAGTGAAACTTACACAAAGCGCACAAAAAGGAAAAGCAAATGAACAGTTGATCGATAACTTTTCAGATCTGTTCGGACTCAATACATCTGATATAGAGATAACAAGCGGCGCTAAAAGCGGTAAAAAATCTGTAATAGTAAGAGGTATTGACTACAACGATGTACTATCTATACTCAAATCAAAGTTGAACGATTTAAATTCATTTTGAAAACAATATAGGATAGGGATCTCACCTGGCTAACATTTCATATTACCAAAAACATCTTAAGTTGTTCGAAGCGATAGTCGATGAGTTGATTAAACGGTCTAAAGATGGAGCGATCATAATTGTAGAAGGCAAGCGTGATGTCATTGCATTGGAAAAACTCGGGATATCGGGTCGTATTGAAATTGCAACCCACCAATCATTACTTGTTTTTGCAGAAAGTTTTGCAAATGATACAGTGCCGATAATCATACTCACAGATTGGGATCGCAGGGGAAATATCCTGGCAGACAAGATCACAACATATTTAAAAAATATAGGAATAATGCCAGACCTTTTAATACGGAAACGCATCAACACGCTTGTTAAAAAAGAGATAAAGGATGTGGAGAGTCTCCATACATATATGATGAATCTGAGAAAGACTACTGGACAGGTGGACTAATCCATGATGTTTTTTTGCTTGAAAAATCCTGGAACTGAATCCGTATTCCTCTAGTTCTGTTGTTTCGCAGGTTTTTGTAACCAGTATTCACATACCACCTGTCAGTATTACCTTTTAATTGCTTCTTTTTTTTTTTCCTGTAGACGAGATAGAATGCTTGACCATAACCATTGTTCTTAGTTAGAACCAGTTATTTTAGTCCATCACATTCTAGCGATCGTGATAAAACCAGTGTGTCCGACACGTACTGTTGACGGGCGCGTGCCGCGATCTGAAAATAATATTTCACGTTCAATGCATTCAATTGTAGTCACATCAACAAAACCAGCTTCTCCTATTTTCACACGAATCTCTTTTGATTGCTCAAAGAATGGAGAGTAAGTGACAACAAATCCACCCGGACTCAGCACTTTTTTAACATTACAGATAACATCCTTCGCATCGATCGTATCAAGAGTCACCACATCGAACTTCTCATCAAGAGATGCTATACAGTCTACGATATTACCAAAACGCACTTCCACATTATCAAGCCCTGCGCTTTCTATGTTCCTGCGCGCCACGGCAGCAAAATCATCCTTTACTTCATAACTCACAACGCGTTTTGCTATAGAACCAAGATACATAGCAAGAATACCTGAACCTGTACCGGCATCAAGCACCGAATCATGTTTATTCAGACCAGTATATGCAATGATAGGACCGATATCCTTTGGCATTATGGGAGCGCCTGTTCGCCTGGCATACCTGAACATATCAGGCATTCGTGGTTTCCGGATAACAAAAACCTGTCCCATGTGCGATGTTATTGTATCCCCGACTTCTTTTTGCAATAATTCTCTTATATCGATGATCCCAAAATCAGAATGGAACTTTTCTTCTGATACAGTAATGATGAATTCGCGTAATTTTCCTTTATTTGTAGTCTTAAGTAAAACTGCTTCTCCAAATCTCATCTGTTTTTCACCTGATGTCTTGTTGTCCGGCTATACCTGTCAGCTTGCATTGTTACAATATCTCTTGGAATCGAATGCTTGTTCATGACAAGATGATCAATGATCGCCGCAAACTCGCGTTGATAAGGATCTTTTAGCGATCTCGCATATTCCACACCATCATTTGTGAGTACATATTCATACCGCTGCTTAATTCGTTCATTCATCTCATAATACCGCAGGTCCTCATCCACAATACCCATAGCAACCAGTATCTGCAAATCCTCAAATACCTTTTCACTATACGAAAAACCATATCTTTCGTGGAAATCGTAATCAAACAGGTTTTTTAATGTCTCATCCTTGCTAAATAGTTCCACAGTAGTATACAGCCAGGTAATGTTTCGGATCCGTGGAATTGAAATGTATATGCCGTCTTTATTCTCAAAAATATCATGAACGCCATAGAGAAGAAGGATCAATCCTTCAATAGTAAGATACTGGTTATCACGAATAAACCTGATAAGCCTTGGGGAAATATCATCAACAAGTGACCGCATTTTAGATTCCATCTCAAGAGTATCCACCACCATGTCCGGGTGTGCGAATGCCGTCAATGACATCTGGCGCGATATTGCACGCACCAACCCGTTGGCGAGTGCGGATTCATCATAAAAAAAGCCTTCATCCTCATTGATCACAATACGAATATTTTTTGGAACACCTGATGCCACACTCAGATCTATCAAAACATCATCAAAATTCTTTTTGAGTCCATTTTCAAACATCTTTCTGGCAACCCCGTTACGTGCAATGGTCGAAAGTGCCATTTTTGTGATCGGTGAGATGGTTTTTTGTGTGAATCGAACGCGTGGACTATAGATTTTACCATCACGGATGTTTCTCATGAATTTTTTTGCATGCACACTGCCATTTGCCTTTATGAAACCAAGCAGGTCATTGTCATTATATTCTGTGAAAAACTTGATGATAGCAGCCGTAACTGCATCCTTACCACCTGTTTTTTCGATGCTGTACAGTGCATCTTCAAGAGCATACAGCAGCATTACACGCGCAGCCTGTGTTTTTGGATGATGTATGATCGCGGTATAATGATGAGCACGTGCGATAAGCATAGATTCTGCTGCTGCTAATGCCATGTCCTCATCGTAAGTTGAACCTTCAAGTGCCCCGAGCACGATGCGCTTATCTTTGATCGTCAAACTCTGGACTATCTGGTCAACATCGATAAGTCCAAGAGATACTCCTGTGTGATAGGAATCACGCAAAAGGAAATCGATCCGGTCTGCGTCTATGTCACCTGAAATGATATGACCAAGATATGGGCAATCAAGTGAATGCGCATCCCCTGTGGCCATCTTTGCAATATCATCAAAGAAGATGTGCGCATCAATCCCAAACTCCGCTTCAATGTGCCGGCATATATTTTTTTCAACAGGAAATATATTCTTAATAATGTTCTTTGTGAATGATTCGTGTTTTATTACTTTTTTTCCTTCAATGACCGGCTGGAATTTCGTATTTCGTTTCAATACACCTTCAACTGCATGTGAAAGTGCAGAATGACCTACATCATGTAACAGTCCTGCAATCCTTACCTTTTGCACTTCATCCGGCTCAAGTCCGAGCGCATTTGCAATTATTGATGCAGTATGCATTGTCCCGATACTGTGCTCAAAACGCGTGTGATTTGCACCAGGATAAACCACGTCCGCAAGGCCTAGTTGCTGTATTTTACGCAATCGCTGGACCTGACGAGTTTTTATAAGCATCTGTTCTATTTCACTGAGCATGACCGTTTTGTGAACCGGATCATGAATTATCACGGGTTTTGGCATTGTTGGAATATAATTGGTAAGGGGATATATAAAAGGGTTGGAAATTGTTGAGATTTGTTGTTAGTAGGCAGGCTACTTTATCTTTATCACTATACCCCGCAGCTCTGCTGTGGTTGGGACTGGATATGGTCAATGCAATCATCATTAACCGCGACCATGAGATAACCCACAGCTCTGCTGTGGGGAGCTTCATTAGTCCGATCATTTTCTTCATGGAACCGTGCAACTTATACTACTGGTCAACCAATCCTCCGGTTGTGACCGAAATTATTGCTTCTCCGTCAGGGAGATTCGGGGAGTCCACAAGACGTATGATCCTCTTGTCACCTTTTGATTTCCTGAGATACAGCCTGAATGTAGCAGTGTGTCCCAGTATATGTCCGCCTATTGGTTTTGTCGGGTCACCGAAAAATGCATCGGGTTTGGACATGACCTGATTTGTAACGATCGAAACTGAGTTGTAAAGGTCACCAAATCGCTGGATACCGTGCAGGTGCTTGTTAAGTTTTTGCTGCCTATCGGCAAGTGTGCCCCTTCCAACATACTCTGCCCTGAAATGTGCTGTCAAAGAATCCACGATCAACAGTCGCACAGGTTTATCAGTGTCCTTAAGTTCATTTGCAAGTTCGGATGCTGAGTCTACAAGAAGTATCTGGTGATTTGAATTATATGCGCGTGCCACATGGATATTTTTAAGGAATTCTTCGGGATCGTGATCAACACCATCTCTTTCCGATAAGCCTTCAACCATCTGTTTTATTCGCTCCGGCCTGAATGTGTTTTCCGTATCGATCATTATTACGGAACCACCAAGTCCACCCTGCTCTTTTGGAAGTTGTACATTAACGGCAAGCTGGTGTGCAATCTGCGTTTTCCCTGAACCGAACTCGCCATACATCTCTGTTATCGCCTGTGATTCGATTCCGCCGCCCATCATCTCGTCAAACTCAACACATCCTGTTGAGAGTTTTCCAACAAGTTTCCTGCGTTCAAGAACCATATCTCCTGTTTCGAATCCGCCAATATCAGCAGACTGGCGTGCAGCACTGATAATTTTTGATGCCGTTGATTCTCCTATTTCGGCAGTGTTTGCAAGTTCTGCAGGTGATGCTACTGCAACCGCTTCAATCGTATTGAAACCTGCTTCTTTTAACTTTTCTGCCGTTGCAGGACCGACGCCCGGCAGTTCCTCTAAAAACATTTCAGACATTCTTAATAACTCCTCTCGATGCACATGGTTAGTTTAGGTGCACAATTTATTATGACAACATAGTTTTGTGAGTATATATAATTGAGGCAAGTGGGGTGAAAGTATTTAATGTCGTCCGGTTTCGATATTGTATATATACAGGAACACCGGTTGACCAAACACTTATTTCATTTGAATACTATTTCCAAGCATGGCAAAAGTCGCAGTAGGCGGAACTTTCGAATATCTTCATGACGGTCATAAAGTCCTTATCAAAAAAGCTTTCGAATTAGCAGCTGGCGGAGAGGTTTACATAGGGCTTACCTCTAACAAAATGGCACGGCAACGCAGTCGTAATGTGAATGATTACCAGATACGCAAAAAGAACCTTTTGCAGTATATCGAAAGCCTTGGATTTTCGGATGAACGGTATCTTATTGTGGAACTAACAGACCCTTATGGTATGACCCTTTACTATGATTTTGATTATATCGTTGTGTCTCCTGAAACGTTTTCGGTTGCTCTTCTAATCAATAAATTAAGAGAACAGAAGGGGTACAGTCCGATAAAGATCATCAATATTGAATGTGTGATGGCAGATGATGAGGTGCCGATATCCTCAACACGGATTGCATGCGGGGAGATCGATGAACAGGGACATTTGCAGAAATAAATATAAAACGGTGATTGTGTAGTTTCGAAATCTTTGACAATATATACTTGCTTTTTCAACAAGGAAAATGAAGTCAAATGCTGTGACGTTACAACCAGTTGCAAAAGAGTGTGGTATGGTAATTAAGGCTTAATAGCAATTTCTGCTCTCTGATTATGTTTAATCCGGACTGTGGCGACAGGAGTGTATTTACGCGAACTACTTATACAAATATAGCTACTATTTATTTATATGATTGAATTTACAAAACTCCATGGCAATGGTAACGATTTTATTGTGATCGATGAGTTCGTGAAAAAGATCATCCCTGATCACAAAAAGGCGGATTTTGCGGTCATGTACTGTAACCGGAGATTTGGTATTGGTGCTGATGGTGTTCTTTTCATATCAAAGTCAATCAAGGCAGACATAAAAATGCGCCTGTTCCAGCCGGATGCATCGGAAGCCGAGATGTGTGGAAATGGGATTCGCTGTCTTGTTAAGTATGCGTTTGACAGCGGTCATATTGAGATGGGTACTGCCACAGTCGAGACACTTGCGGGTATATTTTCTGCTAAAACGCGCAGGGATGACACAGGATTCTGGATAAAGGTCGATATGGGACATCCTCTTACGACCCGTGCAGAAATCCCTGCAAAAGGAGATTCACCTGATGAATTCATTGATGTTGAGCTGCATGGGTATAAGGTTACTGTGGTAAACACGGGTGTTCCACATGCTGTTATTTTTGTTGACGACCTTGATCTTGATATTCTGGAGGTCGCACCGAATATCAGGTTTGACCCGATATTTCCAAATGGCGTGAATGTGAATTTCGTAAAGCTAGGGTCTGGTGATGAGATCACTATCAGAACTTATGAGCGCGGGGTTGAAAACGAAACATTGAGTTGCGGAACTGGTTCGGTAGCGTGTGCATATATTGCATGCCGTTTAAAGGGCATGAATAATAAGATTCAGGTTCACACAAAGGGTGGTATTTTGAATATTTCCATATTGAACGGTCTGGTCTTTATGGAAGGACCTGCTAAGACAGTGTATAAGGGTATACTGCACAGTTTTGATCTTTTATAGAACCCAAGATAGGTTCATATGACTCTCAATCTCTCCGCATACCGATTTTTATGCTAATTAATTTTCTCCTTCTCATAAGATTTTATAATTTCAATATATTCTTTTACAATATACTCTGGAATACCTGTAAAAAATGCAATCTCCCAGTTATTATATCCTGATATGTAGAGTTTCTCAACGCGAGTTCCATCTTTTATGTATCTGTCCGTGGACTCTGGTGTGTGGTCTATTAAACGAGCATTCTCTGATGTTGGAATTTTCTTCTTGTAATTGTGAAAAGCTAATCTTTTATGAGTAAGGGTTTTGCCGATATCCATTTCAGTCCCAGCACGTGGAAC
>JBQVMC010000011.1:0-24949 GCA_052361145.1 Methanosarcinaceae archaeon | reverse complement strand
GAACTTAATGAAGAAGATGCATTGAAACTTGTTGAGAGCAAAGTTATCACGGGACGAGAAGGATTTTTCTGCATTAAATCAAATGAGAATTTGACACTTGAACAGGCGTTGCAAACCTACCGGAAAAAAGACTCGATCGAGAAAATATTTCATTCACTGAAGAACGAGATTGAAATAAAACCATTGAGAGTGTGGTCGGATGCTAGCATTTATGGAGCGATTATTGTGGGGTATATTGCACAGCTGTTCATATCATTAATGCGATATGAACTCAAGGAACTGAAAACTACGTCAACAAAATTCATCAAAAATAGCTTGATGAATTTGACAGTTACGGTGGATAACATGAAAAATGGTGCAAAAAATTTCATTTATGCGAATTTTGACTGGATAAATACACTGATTCTGAGACAAAAACAGGGAATTACATAGAATTTTGGTTGATAATTTTCAACTGTCAATTGGATTTTCCTGACAAATTTTGGGGATTTTAGAGCAAAATAGGATACATTATCTTCAAGAAAGAGTGACAACTGTCAAATTTGGGTTATTATCTTCCGGAGTGTTTGAAAAAACACAGGGAACACATGAAAATAAAGCAATGTCTCCCTGTAAACCGTACGTTTTATGGTGTAATGGGCACTCAACTCCAAGGAGGTTAGTATCCCTTTGGTTAATTTTCTTTGCAATGACTCATTTCACCTGCAACTCCAACTTTTGCGTCCGATACACATAAAAAAGCCATTAGGAGTACAATAGTATTCTATGTGTACTCCTAACTCGCGCACTTTCCCTGCCATATCAATCTTGCTGCTTTTGCAGGTACATGAACACGCCTGCAATGATCAACAGTATGACCGCGCCGATCAGGAGATTCTTCCATATGGAAGTAGGTTTAGAAGTTGCTTCTACTTCAGTTTGTTCTTCTATTTGCTCTCCAGTTTGCTCTCCGGTTTGTGTTTCAGTTTGCTATTCAGATGGCACGTCGGATGTTGTTGATATGAGCGTCTTCTCCTGGCCTGTTATTGCAAAGGGTGAAACGCCTGGTGTTTGCGATTCGAAATATACATATTCATGTATTCACTTTGAAAAGCAGGGTAAAATACCTTTGTATTATTAAAATCAAATGCATAAACAGCTTTTTAATTAAAGCGAAAACTACTTGTAGTGTTGCTTTTTGATTCAAAATCATGCCTGTTATCCTCTAATGAACTGGATACGAAAACGTTATTATTTTGTATCAATACAACTAATTTTTGATGCCATAGTTCTGACTGCCCGGAAATAAAGCAAACATTAATTTACATTAACCAGTAGGTATTAGTTGATTACAATGAATAAATATAAGTTAAAACGTGGGTTTAAGCCTGAAAGTGAAAGGATATATTCTGTTCTTAAAGAATGTTTCCCGGGCGAGATTACCCGTGATGGTGCTAAGTTTGTGATATCATATGGTGTGTTCTCAAACATGACAGTCTGGATCGATGATAAAAAACTTGCTGTGGATACCGTTTCTGATAGTTCTGTTACAGACGATGGGATTATCCTTGATACGAACAAGAGATTCAGGGATTTTCTCTTAAAAGCAACCGGATACACTGCTAAAGAGCGTTTGAAAGCGGCTAAAAAAGAAACCAGTAAATAATGTCCAATGCAATTGCTTGAATGTCGGTGAGAATATTGAGCACGACTTTTTTAGACAAACTCAGAAAGTTCGAGATCCCTACCTGTCTCAGGGTGTGTGCCGGAACTGACGGTTCGGTTACGTTCCTGCTTGAGATAATGACAAAACATGATGTCAATGTTTTGACCGGGAAACAGCACCAGATTCCGGCAGACAGATTAATGGCAGCCCTTTTCGACATAAATGAGGGCGACGATGTTAATTGCCGTATCGTTACACTGATTGCTGACGGTGTACCCTATGTATATGCAAAATCCCTTGCGCCGATTGAAAGCATGCCAGAATCTGTGCGTGCGGATATGATGCGTGCAGACATTCCGATCGGGAAGATCCTGAGGATCCACGGTATTGAAACACGCCGCGATTTTGATACGATTAATATTATCAAAGGCGATAACCTATTTGGATGCGAGTCGGTGCTTTCACGCTCATACAAGATCATCCACAATGGTAATGTACTTATGTGGATCAACGAGAAGATGCCAGTGGATGATCGCTGGAACTTATGATATTCCGCTCTCAACCGAAACCTTCATAATTGATTCGGCATATTTATGCCAACATATCAGCCCATATATTGTGTGCCTCGGTGGCTTAGGGGTATAGCGCGTCCTTGGTAAGGACGAGGTCGTGGGTTCAAATCCCACCCGAGGCTTTATAACAATTTACTAGAAAAACTCACAACAAACATACTATTCAGACTGTCCCAAAGAAGATTTTCATTGTATCCGCGTATCCGCTTCAAATCTAATGTTAAATCATCCATCTTTTCAGTAACTTATATATCATCCCTGCATTAAATATCCATGAAATGTCAGAAAAAGACCGCACACTCCCCCTGAAATGCAACATTCAAAATCTCACACCCGTAACCCATGGCGGGCTGGTCAAAAAGACCGCACAACAGCAAGGTATTCCAAAATCAGATATTCTAGACCTCAGCGCAAGCCTTAATCCAATGGGAAGTCCTTTTAAATATCCTGTCGGAAGTCCATACTTAAACTTAAGGAATATTCTCAAAAAAGCGATTGAGCAAACCAGCCAGTATCCTGACAACCGTTACATAGAATTTAGGACTGCTGCAGCACGATTCATTGGGAACGGAGTCCAGCCGGACAACATCATTCCGGGAAATGGTTCATCAGAAATAATTCGTCTTATTGCCGAATGTGTAATTGAAAAAGATAACATAGTGCTAATACCACAACCCACATTCGCCGAATACGAACAACAATGCAGGATATTCGCGGCAAATATCATCCATACCAGACAGGATGATATCAACAATATCACAGATGACCTACTTGAAAGATCAAGGATACTCTTTGTATGCAATCCAAATAATCCCACCGGGACATTGATCTTACGAAAGGACATGCAGGTTCTTGCACAACGATGTGAAAATAACAGGACCCTTCTTTTTGTTGACGAGGCATTTATCGAACTATCCGACCCCACCCAGAGTATTGCGGATATTGCAGCAGGGAATGATTACGTATTCGTGCTTCGTTCACTCACCAAATCCTTTGCAATACCCGGCATAAGAATAGGGTTCGGGGTCGCATCCATGAAGATAGCAGAAATGCTTAATGCTGCAAGACTTCCATGGAACCTCGGATCAATACCGGATACGATAGGCACTGAACTTCTGGATATGAATGGCGGGTACAACAGCTCTTATTTTATAAGATCAAGAGAATTGATCAAAAAAGAACGGGAATATCTTACACAACGAATATACGACATACGCGGGCTTTCACCACTAGCAAGCAGTGTCAATTACATTTTAGTAAATGTGAGTGATTTCCTGATGGATTCGATCGAACTCACACAACGCCTGGCATCCCATGGCATACTTATAAGGGATTGCAGTTCTTTTCATTCATTTGGAAGTGATCATGTCCGAATCGCAGTAAGGACGCGGGATGAAAATGACAGGTTCGTAAAAATGTTCGGGGAAGTGCTGAACGAATGGGCCAAACAGCATGCAGAAGAAAAACTAAAAAACACACTAGAAGCTGTTGCCAGGGGAACACACACAGGAAGGGACACATGCGAATATTACCCCTGCCACTTTGAAAACCAGGACTGCACCTTTTGTTTCTGCCCATTCTATGCATGTGAAGACGAACGCACAGGTGGCAAGTGGATAGAACGCTCAAGCGGAGGCAGGGTATGGAGTTGTGTGAATTGTCACATAATACACAAACCTGAGGTTGCACAACGTATACTTGATATTATTATGGAAAACGGGGACACTGAAGACAACTTAAAGAAAGCATGGGGTCAAGTTTTGGAGCCGCTTCTATGATAATAACTCCTATGCCGGATGCAGGTGACCTTTTTTTCATTCTTTTACTTGCATTTGCATTTGATATTATGATAGGCGAACCGCCAGCAACACTTCACCCGGTCGTCTGGATCGGAAAAGTGATAGGCATACTCAAAAATGCTGCGCCGACTACACACAGGAAAATCTATGGCATGTTCCTTGTACTGGTCACTATCACCTTTGCATCAGGTATTGGGTGCCTGGCAATGGTAATATCGCAAAACCCGGCAGTGCCACAAACCATTGGATACCTGATCGCAGCATATTTCCTAAAATCAACATTTGCGATTCGGAGTTTGCTTGCACCTGCTCAAAATATATATGATGATCTGGTGAAAAACAACCTTAAAAGTGCCCGCTCAAAACTTCCTATATATGTGAGCAGGAATCCTTCAAAATTGAATAATGAACAGGTATCATCCGCTGTTATTGAATCAATAGCAGAAAACTTTGTTGATGGAGTATTAAGTCCGATCTTCTACTATGTACTGCTCGGACCATTCGGACTTGTCGGAGCATATGTCTACAAAGCCGTAAACACGCTCGATTCAATGGTTGGGTACAAGGATAATACTCATCTGGAATTGGGGTTATTCTCTGCAAAGTTGGATGATGTCTTAAACTGGATACCTTCGCGCGTATCTGTGGCATTTATTGCAATAGCGGCATTTTTTGCAGGTATATCTGCGAATGGGAGCAGTATGACAGGCTTTGTCCATGCAATAAAAAGTGCAAAAGCAGAAGGACAGAATACACCATCCCCGAATTCAGGATACCCTATTGCAGCTGTATCCGGTGCGCTTGGAACACGGCTTGAAAAGCCAAACACCTACGTGATTGGGGATAAATACATACAACCAGAACCTAAAGATATAAAAAGAGCATCGCAGTTAATAGGAACAGCTTCAATCTTATCAGTTGCTGTATTTTGTATTTCCATTCACGTACTTGCAAACATATTAAAAACATATTGAATATACATAATTAATTTTAACGCCAATGAGTGATCATCATGAAATTATCTGAAATCAAATCCAGAAACCACAAAGGCGATCAACCCAATGAACCGGAAGGGGAGATCACACACGACATACTTGATATATTAGAAAATGACGGCATAACCGTTGATGTACTACTGGACACCGCAATGAAATTGTACTTCCCACATCCTGGCATTGAAACACAGGAATTGGCTGAAAAAATGTTTAGAAAAGAATTAAAAATCGCATTATCTGACCCGAATCTTTGCATCCTTATATATTCAGGTATCCTGCTTGAGCGTGAGGGACTTGCAGGTACACTACCAAATATCAGCGCAAGTTCATATGAAAAAGACCTGACATTTATTATAGCTGACGAGGTCATCGGCATGAGCATAGCAAAATATATCAGCGGCGATAAAGGCATGTTCGAGTATGTAAGGTTCGATAAAGAAAAACCTGGGATACTCTCAAAAATGGGACCGTTTATGGATGATGTGATTGCCGGAGTGATCGGCGGCGTATCTGCAAACATGTACACAAGAAGCATAGCAGATGCGAGTACGGATAATGATGATGATGATGATGATGAAACAAAAAACGAACCCGAAAAAAAGAAAAATTACAGTAGTAAAATTGGCGGTGTGATAGCCGGATGAGTGCGTTCTTACTTGCAGTACGATCTGGATTTGGATTCCTTTCAACTATCCCGGTAGGGATTACAATGGAAGGACTCGATGAATTGATGAAGAGAAGTTATCTTTTTTCATTCGTAGGTGCTGTACTTGGCTTGATCATTGGTGGGTCTGCCTTTGTATTTGAGATGATATTCCCACCGCAGATCAGTGCTGTTTTTATTATTGTATCTATCTATTATCTCACAGGCTTAAATCACCTGGACGGTCTGGCAGATTTTGGTGATGGTGCAACAGCACATGGTTCGCTGGAAAAAAAGATCAACGCTTTAAAAGACATGTCGCTTGGTATCGGTGGTGTGGCATATGCCGTAATCGCTCTTATTGCGCTGTATGCATCCGTAACGGCACTGCAAAACGGGGCCGTATTGCTAAATTGTACCGGAATGGACGCGGCAGTTGTTGTTTTTGCAACCATGTTCATTGCGGAAGTCAGTGCAAAACAGGCAATGCTTACAATTGCCGCATTCGGAAAACCCATCCATGAGGGATTGGGGTCAATGGCGATCAATAATACAAACGTGCCGAAATTCACCATCGGGTTGTTATTCAGCGCAGTGGTTTGTATATTTGCGTCAGGTATTATCGGATATTTGGTTGTAGGAATTGTGGCACTTTTTGCATCCATAATCTCTGCACTTGTGATACTAAATATTTCAAACCGCCATTTTGGCGGTATCAATGGGGATTGCATAGGCACGGCAAATGAGATCGGGCGCATTATAGCAGTGATTACGATCGTTATCATGCTGCAAAGTGGCATGGAGATATTTTCATGGACGCTATTGTAATGGCAGGGGGTCTGGGAAAAAGACTCGGCATGGGTGAGAAGCCATGTATTAAAGTCATGGGCAAACCTCTTATTAGTTATGTGCTGGATACGCTTGAAGAATCGAGGAAGATAAAACGTATTTTTGTGGCTGTATCACCTGCTACACCAAACACTGCGACAGTTGTATTGAACTACTACGAGGGGCGTATTAAGATAATCAGGACTTCCGGGGGTAATTATGTGGGAGATATGGTCTATGCTGTTGAGAGTGCAGGTATTATTGAGCCGGTTTTAGTTATTATGTCTGATTTGCCGCTAATCAATCCTGACCTGATAGATTCGATTATCAATGAATATGAAAAATGTGGAAAACCTGCAATGTCAGTGCATGTTCCGATCTCGATTTGCAGGAATCTGGGGATCAGGCCGGATACCGTGTTCAACAGGAATGGGAACCTGATCGTTCCTACCGGTATAAATATACTGAATGGAAAGAATATACATCAGGAGCAGGAAGATTTTAATCTAATTCTTGAGATTTCGGAACTGGCAATGAACATAAACACAGTTGATGAACTGAAACAATTTAAGGATTTGTTGAAAAGAGAGTAATATCGATTTTTTGGTGTATGGATATTTTTTGCATATTCATAGAATTATATACTTCAAGTAAATGCTACCATTAGGGTATTTTCTTGCAAAGCTCACACCAGCGCATCTTTTATATTTCATTGTCATGCATTCTATATCATAGAGGTTATCATAGGGGTATGCCTGTGGATATGCGATTTGGAAAAGTGCGGACGATCTTATTTAGCATCCTTTTACTAAACCTTGCAGTAGCTTTAACCAAGATAATCTATGGTTTATTTTCAAATACGCTTAGCATGCAGGCTGACGGATATCATTCCCTTTTTGACGGTGTGTCAAACATAATTGGTATAATTGGTATTCAGGTAGCATCCAGGCCACCTGATAAAAATCACCCTTACGGTCATCGAAAATATGAAACAATGGCATCGATAGCTATTGCAATACTTCTCATATTCGTGGGATTTGAAATACTTCACAATTCTATTGACAGGTTTTCGACAGAAATACAACCGAATATAACGTCAATGAGTTTTATTGTTATGGTCTTAACTATTGCGGTTAATTTTTTTGTCACGACCTATGAACATAAAAAAGGAATTGAACTAAACAGTGAGATATTGATCACTGATGCAATGCACACAAAAAGCGATATCTATGTATCATTATCTGTGATACTTGGCCTAGCTGCAATTAAAATGGGATATCCGTTCATTGATCCGCTTATTGCACTAATTATTGCAATAGTCATTGTCCGCGCTGGAATTTTGATTATAAGACAAAGTTCCCATACATTATGTGATGAATACCGCCTTGATGAGGATGCCATTTGCCGTATTGTTGAACCTATTGAAGGCGTGGTGGAATGTCACAGAATACGAACACGCGGCGGTGCGTCCGATATTCACATTGACCTGCACGTAAATGTCCATCCTGATATGCATACTGACAAAGCACATGCACTTGCACATGATGTTGAAAAACGCCTGACGGACAATTTTGTTGGTGTAAGTGATGTTATCGTGCATATTGAGCCTGCAAACAGGTGACATACATCGACTGCAAGACAGGAGCATCCTTTTTAATTTGCCCGAAAAATAATAAAAAGACTCCTGTTACTTATAACAAGGCTAATATACAATATTAGAAATTAGGATGTAGTCATATAAGGTGATATATTTGGTATCAACAACAGAATCAAAGCCGCAAAATCCATATCTTGAAATGCTGCGACCTGAGATCGCAGATATGGACCTGGCTCTTCCGGCAGCAAGTGCGCTGTTAGCATCATACCTATTAGCAGGTGCATTCCCACCGCTTATACCATTCATAATTGCAGTTATTGGTGGTTATGCAGCAATCACAAGTTCGTATGTGTTCAATGACTGCTGTGATATTGACATTGATGAGATAAATTTACCAAATCGTCCGCTTCCCTCTTCTAAAATATCAAAAAATAGAGCATTATCTTATGCACTTGTTTTAGCGATTATTGCATCAGCTACCGCTTTATATCTTAACCCGGAATCTTTTGTGATTCTTATAATTGCGGTTGCTATCATCAGCATATATTCATTTGTGGCAAAAAGGATGACTTTTTTGAGTTTTTTACCGGTGGGTATTGCTTATGGTCTTGTTCCGATCGGGATCTGGTTAGCCTTTGATCCTGCAGGGATCCTGTTTACTGTACAGGATTCTGTGATGGCAGGACTTGTAACAGAAGGAGAGGATTCTGTAATATTACCACTTCCGGCAATATTTTTAGGTATAATGATGTGTGTCACTGATTGGGGATTCACATTATCCGGCGTTGCAAGGGATGTAGAAGGCGATCGTGCAAGGGGCGCACCGACATTTCCAGTCACATTTGGTGTTCCGATAACTTCTAAATTTGTAACACTTTGCTGGATTGCAGGTGCAATATCATCACTTATCATCGGATGGACTGCACATCTTGGTCCGATTTTCTTTGCAGGTGCGATATTAGCAGGTGCATGGATGCTTACACAGTCATTTGATTTTATAAAGAACCCTTTGCCTGAGCGTGGAGGCAAACTCTTCTTACAGGGTTCCAGATACAGGAGCGTGATGTTCGGTTCACTTATCATTGACGTATTACTCTCCACGTTATCTGCAGGTTATGTTTCGGTTTTATGGTAACATGAAGGTATATCAATGGATGCGGATATAATTGTAATAGGTGCTTCTCCTGCCGGAATAATGGCGGCAAGGAATGCGTCCCGGAAGGGTGCGAATGTCATTTTGATCGACCAGAAAGAGAAGTTAGGTCATCCACCGCATCCTGCTAACACATTTTTTAAAGGGATGTTTGATAAAGCAGATGAAAAAGTCGATCAAAAATATGTAATACACAACCTCAAAGGCATGCATATAGTCGCACCACATGGTGATGAGATCATTCTCAAGACCCCCGGATATTTCCTTGACCGTACAAAATTTGATGAACATTATGCTAAAATTATTAAAAAAGCAGGTGTGGATGTCCGTACGGGCATTGAATCATATAATGTGCTCAGGATCGGCGATGAGTTGTCTATTAGCACATCAGTTGGAACACTCAAATCAAATATTGTAATCGTTGCAGATGGTATCAATTCAAAGACTGCAGGATTGCTTGGCTTAAAACCTGTCAGATATCCGAATGATATAGCATGGGCAGTGGAAGCCGAGATAAAAGCAGATGGGATCGGTGATGTTGATATGTTCGAGTATTATCTTGGAAGTGTTGCACCAGGTTGGAAATCCACATATTCACCCGGTGGCGGGGATTATGCAACACTTGGTGTATATGTCCGCAGAAATGGTACGGATGTCTCATTGTTCTTTGATAACTGGTTAGAAAAGTTTAAGAGTATGAAAGGACTTGATGAGATCGAGATCCTGAAAAAGCATGTTGGCGGAGATCCTATTGCAACGGTTCCAAAACAGATCATAGCTGATGGTATTATGGTTACGGGCGGTGCGGCAGGGCAATCGGGTATCGGGTATGGTATGCGGGCAGGACAGATATGCGGAGATGTAGCTGCTGATGCGATTGTAAAAGGAAATGTGTCAGCAAAAGCACTTTCGCAGTATAAAAAACAGTGGAACAGTGAATTTAGGACTGAATATTATCTTGGCCGTATCGCGCTTGAAACACTTCGAAAGATGGATGACCATGAGATTGATAACATGATGAAGACATTTAAGGGGCAGGATCTGTCATTTTTACATGGTAGTTCATTTAATCAGGCAATGCAGGTAGGTTTGTTCATGCTAAAGAAGAATCCAGCATCATTATTGTCCTATCGTGCACTGCTAAGGAACAGGTAGTTTGCAGATGTTAATAATTTGGTTATAATTTATTTGTAGTTATGTGACAAGTGTTAATATGAAGTACTATCTTTACAAAAATCCGGTTTTCAAGGTGTACGCTGTAGTCGAGAACGGTCGTGTCCGAATAAGGAGTTCAGGTATTGCCTCACCCCTCATGAAGCCAATGGTATCAGGGATGTTAGACATATTTGACGGTAAGAAACCTGCAAAAGTGGAAGATGACAGGTTGATATTTTCAACATGGATGCCACCGATCCCAAGCACACCATTCAGCCGTTCGGTATCAAACCAGATTAAGTGTCTTCGCGGTAATATGGTTCCCGAACAGGTGACGATATCCATTACCGAAGAGTGTCCTAACAATTGCATACACTGTGCACTGCCGGATACCAAAAATAAAGACCGGCTTACCCCTGAATTTATAAAAGATGCAATTGACCAATCACTGAACATGGGCACAACCCTGATAATATTCGATGGAGGCGAGCCGCTAGTCTATGATGGGCTGGAAGCCCTGATTAGCCATGTTGATACAAACCGTGCGGTATCAGCGATGTTCACTTCAGGAGTTGGACTTACACCAGAGCGTGCCCGGAGCTTAAAAAAAGCGGGATTATATATGGTAAGTGTGAGTTTCGACAGTGCTAATGAGGAAGGGCATGATTTTATGCGTGGGCGCGAAGGTGTGTATAAAGAAGCCATCAACGCAGTCAATAATTTGATGGATGCAGGGTTGTTTGTTAATATCTATGTGGTGATATCTCCTCGTAACATCGACGAACTGGATGATTTCTACACATTGGCGCGTGATATGGGTGTGCATGAACTCTCATTTTACGAGATCGTTCCAGCAGGCAGGTGGATAGATCATGAGACTGAGATCCTCTCCCCCGATGATCATCGCAAACTGGATGATTTTGTGGCACGCGCAGATGCTACGGATGGACCACGTGTGTTTTCAATTCCACACGTCATGAAAACAACAGGGTGTTTTGCAGGCAGGAAATGGCTGCATATAACTCCCCAGGGTGATGTTTTGCCTTGTGCGTGCATACCGATTTCTTTTGGCAATATTCATGAGAATACACTCAAAAGTGTGTGGAAAAAGATTCGGAAAGATCCTGTTTATAATGCAGACTCATGTTTGATGAGAGATGCAGAGTTCCGAATGTTGCATCTGGATGTATAAGATGAATGTGACTATTCAGCTACCCTATAAACCGTTTACATCGGGAAACGACTGTGAACGTTAATGGTTCTGATCGGTTCGATTAATGCTGTTCGGATGCGGTTAATGAGGTTCTGGGAATGACCGGTGCCCGCCGTAGGCGTCATATTTTCAAAACACTATTCACGAAAATGGCGCTAATATCCATAAGATTATTCACTTTATCCATTAAACACCGATTTTCACCAGCCGTTTTTATTCCACAAAAAAACGATGATTTTTGCATTAAAACATATAGGTAGATACCGTTTTTTCATAAAATCACGCTATAGAATATGTTCCGTATATGGATCATAATGAACCAGGGATCCAACAATAAGTAACAGCAATTCCTATTATACTTATACTTATAATCATAATCATAATCATAATTATAACTATAATTATAAATACATTCTAGCAAAGGCTTATTTTTTCAATATTTTGCGATAATTTTATAATATTACCTGTTTTTACCCATCGGGTAATAAAGCAAACCAATGACGAGCAGCGATATAGTTTTGACAGTCTCAATAAAAATAAAATAAGAGAGCGGAAATTGCTGAATAAGTACAAACGTTTTACCATACTATACAGGATGGTAACTTTCTTCTGGATTCCGTATTATCAATATCCGTGTCAAAATTAATTACCTATATTGTTCCTACATAAGCATTTCAATTCCGGACATGTTTAACACCTGCATAAAAACATCCGATCAAAATAAACCAAAACCCAACACTCAAAACCTTTAACACCTAACCAACCAAAAAAGGGCTATGCTTACTTTCATAGGACTCGGGCTCTTTGATGATAGAGACATCTCTCTCAAGGGTCTGGAAGCCATAAAAAATGCAGACAAAGTGTATGTTGAATTTTACACATCCCGACTGATAGGCAGCGACATAAAAAAAATGGAACAACTATACGGCAAAGATGTTAATCTCCTTCTTCGCGAAGATATCGAACAGGATCCACAATGGCTAAATGAAGCGGTGGACAGCAATATTGTATTCCTGACAGGAGGTGATACAATGATCTCTACCACCCATGTAGACCTGCGACTCCGTGCACTCAGCATGGGAATTAAGACCTGCTTGATACATGGTGCATCCATCACATCAGCTGTGTGTGGACTCTCCGGTCTCCAGAATTACCGTTTCGGCAAAGCATCCACCGTACCACATCCTTACACCAGCAGTAGAGGGATTACCATCATATCGGAAACGCCGTATGACACCATCAAAATGAATATGGAGAACGGATTGCACACGCTTCTTTTTCTGGACATCGACAGGGAAAAAGGATTCATGACCGTAAACGAGGCGCTCACGCTCCTGCTTGAGATGGAATCACGGCGAAAGGACGACGTGATGGAAAATACAATTGCAGTCGGCATCGCGCGCGCAGGTTCAAACGCACCGATAGTAAAAGCCGATTACGTTAATTCGCTTATTAATTTTGATTTTGGCGCGCCTCTACATATTCTCGTAATTCCGGCAGAACTGCATTTTATAGAAGCTGAAGCACTCATTAAACTTGCAGGTGCGCCACAGGATATTTAGGGTGCTGTTTTCAAAAAACCTGCTGTTGTGAAATTAATTCAAACAGTGTTTGTTGGGTTTAAATTTGGTTTAAAAGAGTATACCGGATTTATTGACCACATATTGTCTCAATAAGGCAATTCATGTATCCGCTTCAAATCTATGGGTAACTGACTCCACTTTGAAATCGAAAGATGCTTTTAGCACTTGGTTTTGATAATCCAAATATGTATTTTACCCTGCTTTTTGAAGTGGATACTATAATACAATATAATCATCTCTTTCGCACCCATTTTTGTGATATTTTTCTCGTATAGTGAACTAAAAATATGTATGTATAGTCTCGAATATTTTGACTTTATATACTCATCATGCCCACATGGTAAATAGGGACAAATGTCACGAACTATGGCGCTAATTCCTTCTTTTGAAAAATCCACACCATTCCAATACGAAGTTAATTTCATGATTAACCAAAGTTAGTGGAATAAAATATTGAAAAAATGTATTTCAGGATCAACACTACTATTTTTTAACACTATAAAAAAAAGTATCTGAAATTCCGATAGTACGAATATCCAAAACTATATGACCATTTCATATAATCTATAGTCTATGACCCTTGAACCGATCCACATCAAAGCAATATCTAACCTTGCACACCGGATCGACCTTTGCAGGGATGATGATGATCCAAAGACCGCTTCTGACCTTTTTAACATGCTACGTGAATTGAGATATGAGGGAAAAGTTGTTCTTAGGTCTATCGGGGATCTTAGGCGTTCAAAGGTAAATATAGACCAAATGTCACTATCCTGTGATCCGTTTAGCATAACGTATTCCTGTGACAGCGGAAGTACGAATCCAATTTCTTTTGATAGCGGATTGTTTGTGGACTTCTGCCATTGTGCACTTGCATCCACGCCAACAAACCTTGATCTTCACAGGAGAAGAACGATTGTATCAGTAACGTATTCCCCGGGTAGCAAGGTAACAATCAACACAACAGATGACTGGGAGATATTTGATGAGGGTGAGGGGCGGTGCAAGATCGTGCGCATCCAGCCAGGGCTCCTGAACAAGAGGATCAAGCGCATGGTACATAATATTGCGATATATCTTTCAGAATCCGAGCATATACTCTGGATGATGGAAAAAATTGAAAAGGATGGATTCTTTATTATGGATGGTCCTATATATCCGAAGCAGCTGATGTACTGGATGGTTGTTGAATCGGATGATATCCTAATCCGGTATGACCCTCATGCAAAAAAGATACTGCAAAATTACATTGACATCATGGATCATCATATCGAAAAACGGATACCAATTGTTGGGTTTGTTAAGAATCCCGAAGATATGCAGATCATGCAAACCATTAAAAAACAGGGCAGCAGGGTGGACATTCCCTGGGTTTTGGATGCGCAATTCTTTAAGAATGCGCTTTCTCTTGATCAGAACAGGCAGGGGAACAATAGGTACATTACTTACACCAACTGGTTTATGCAACAAAACCAGTTCTATGAGAGAATGCTGAACAGTACATCTCCACTTGTTGCCGGGGAGCTTAACCATAAGTTTGAAAAGGAGGACTATTCCCTCACCTTCTTTATGGTTCACATGCCCATGACAGGTGTTATCTTTAAGGTGGAATCGCCATACGGAATTACGAAAAATGAAGATATGAGGAATATTATAACGCGGAAAATACTATACGATCTTTCTATGAGCGGGTTCCCTACAACGCTGTTAAAAGCTGATTATATTGCAAAGATACGATTGAACGAGAAAGAACAGATCATTGGGCAGTTTGATGATTTAAAGGTTGATACGATGTATAATGATATACGCTGGGGTGAGAATGATGATTGATGACGATGTTGGCACTAATACCACTACAAATACTAACATCAACGAAAATGACATACTGGCATATGCATCTGATGAATCGGGGGAATCTGGGATATCCCTGAAAACTGATGCCAAACCGGATAAGCTGGTATTTGAAGAATACACGCCTGATATGGACTACACGACGGATGGTACTACTGATGCGTTTGGTATCATCACGACCGGTATTGAGCCGCTTGAGATCACAGAATCAGGGGCGCGGATAACCGGATATATCTCAACTTCACGCAGGCAGGACGTACGTCTGGGCACGTATGTGATGGTGCCGTATAGCGATGAGGAACTGTTTGCACGCATCTGGAAATTGCAGTATCTTCAGGAATTTGAGGTAGATGATGCGACAGAGATCCACTCGCGCAGGATGTTGAAATCGAACACGACAGTAGAGGTGGATTACAAATTTCTGGCACTTCTTGACCCGATATGTATTCTTTATGAGCAAGATAGCAAAACCACAAACAAACCACAACTTATACGCAGGATGGCTGACAGGATACCCCGCCCGAATACTCCGATCTTGCCTGTGACCGATAAGGGCAAAATACAAACAGGGCTTAATATCCCGAAAGAGGGTATCTTCCTGGGGCATTTGAGTGTAGGGGGCGAAGTTGTCAGGACACATGCTGTACCACCTACCGTACCATATTATCTGAGAAATGACTATTCAATGGGTGATCCCCTGGTGTTCCGGCACATGCTGGTATGTGGGAGTACAGGCACCGGAAAAACGTTTTTGACAAAGAACATACTCCGCCAGTTCATGAACAAGAATAATAGGTATCGCTTGCGGAATGATAAGAGTAAGAGCAAGAATAAGAATCCATGCCTTGTTATTATGGATCCGCAGGATGAGTATTCCCAGATGTTCGAGGATAATCCCGATATCGAATCTGATGATGAATATGATTTCAGGTCGGAGAATGTAGATTTCGGGCGCTGTACTGAGACGAAGACGTTTGTAGCGAAGGTGGACGGGTATTCGTATGATGGAAAATCACGGGCTGAACAGTTGGAATTTACGATTCCTTTTGAACTTGTGAGAAATAACCTCTGGCTCATTACGCCTGTGGGGATGACAGATCTTCAATATACAGGACTTGAACTTTTGGTTGAAGATTATTTCAAACAGGGAGGCAGCCATACATACAGTGGATTCGCAGATCACATAGGTGATGAAGGTACAAGAATGGCCTATGTTGATAGTAATAAGATACATGAGGCTTCGTATGATGGTATTGTAAGAAGGGTCCGGAGCCCGACATTCAGGAAGGTGTTTGACCAGCCTGCGACACCGATCACAGAAATACTTGGTAATGTGTTCAGCCCGGGGCAGGTGAGTGTGTTCCCGACAGAATACATCAATTCATCGCGAATACGCGACCTGATAGTACTTACCCTGATGACGCTTGTGGTGGATAACAAACTTAGCACTTCGGGTAATGCGGCTGTAAAAGATACTCCGATAATACTTGCACTGGATGAGGCACATCGGTATCTTTCAAAAGCATCGGGTGAGCATTCGAAGAAGATCATATCAAAGTTTGCGGATGCTGCACGGCAGGGCAGGAAGGAAGGACTGGGCCTGTTTCTGATCACCCAGGACCCACAGGATATTGATGATACGGTGTTTAAGCAGATCAATACGCGGGTAGTGTTGAACCTGACAAACGATGCGGCAATCAATGCTTTGAAGGTGCAGAAGGAGTATGAAAAACGAATCCCTTATTTGAAGAAGGGGCAGATGATCGTACACAGTCCGGATAACAGTGACATGGTTGAGGTTATGGGGCTTTTTAAGTGTGTAGTTAAGCATGAGTGAATTTCCGGTCGTGTCCTGAGTTGCGTGATCTCATAGGCTTTTGTCATAGTTCAAGGTCGCCAATGGCATTGATTCTGATCAACACACTTAAAATCCACCTATAGTTCCGCAGCATAACGATTATTGCAAAAGGTCACGATTTCTGGGACAATACCAAATTTTTAAGCGAGACATTAGTGAAATCCAAAAATCGGATATTGTGGTTTTTATTATGGATGGCAGAGTTCCGGATGATGGGGCGTGCGTTGAGATCGGGTATGCTTATGCTATGGGGAAAGAATGTATTTGTCTCAAAACGGACCCAAGAACACTTATGTCAGACCTAGATAACCCTATGATTTTGGGTGCTCTAAAGGATAGAATTGCAAGAAATTTCAAAGAACTAGATGATTTTCTTATTCCACATAGGAACCGCGCATAATCAAGTTGAACAAAATCAACTCCTGCGATGCATTGCTTCATTTGACCGCAATGTTGTATATGCTGAAAACAATAATCGAAATTCGTGCCACCCTATGCAAATATACACTCGTTCATCCCACATCTGCCGCGCTCACCCTGCCACGCGACCTCCATCCATCTCACGGATGCCCCGCAATTCATTACGGGGTGGCATGGCTGGGGCTTGAAGCATAAAAGAGAAAGATAATAAAAAAGACATTGGAAGAAAAAAATAAATATGTCAATACACGGGTTAAAATCCCCGTCCGGGTCTGCTCCTAGACGTAGAGAAAAGGAAGTGCGGAGTTTCTGAGTATCGGCAACCACAGCCCGAAGTGCAAGCATATATCCGGGCTAAGCAGGGTCTTGCCAGCGCCACTGCGTTATGGCGGGATAATCCACATCTGCTGAATAAAAGAAAAGCAGGCACTGATGTGTAAGATGTATAGCAGCAATTCAGTTGGTCATCCAAGTGACCAATGGTATATAAACAACTGGTCAATCACATGACCAAACATATATAAGCAACCAGTCACATCATAAACAAATATGGATTTTATAAACATATCTCGCCATAACCCCTGGTGGAAAGATCCATCTGCGATATTTGATGATGATAAAATAAAGGATTTTCAAGCAGCACATATCCAGTGGCAGCCCCGGATAAAACATGATATTTCATTTGATAACGATCGAATCTATACATTACGGGGACCTCGCCAAGTTGGAAAAACAACATTGGTCAAACTTTTGATAAAGGATCTACTACTGGAAGTAAAGGATCCTAAGAGCATTTTTTATCCATTCTTTACGACCATGGGTGATGGGATTGACAGATTATTTCAATTCAAGCCTGTCATATCTCAGTGATCCGAAAATTAAAGGTAAATTGGTAGAATCTGTAGTCGGGAACCATCTGGTTCGATTGATGTATGGTATATATCCCAGTGATGTTCTTTCGCTTCATGAACATGTATTTTACTGGAGGAAGAAAGGCGGGAAGATTGAAGTGGATTTTATTTTAAGATCTGAAAATAATGAATTGTTTCCAGTTGAATTGAAATATCAAAACCAGATACAAAAAAGCGATTATAAAGGATTATACAGATTTAACAAAGGGGTATTGCTTTCAAAAAACAAATTTGATGTTACCGGCAATTATGTAACAATTCCGGTCTCATTATTTTTGCTGCTCATTTGATGAACATAGCTGTTAAAATGGGGTGACACTGAAAAATTAGTAAGTGTTAGAAGCGGTTATGAAATCATATGGTCGGACAAAATCAGTAGGCAGAGTACTTTATCTAATATTATTCTAAAAAGTGGAATAATCAAGAGAGTTTTCATGGGTTAAAAGATGAGGAATTACGGTTTAAAATTGTGACCAGAGATATGCTGAAACCAACGCTTTGATAAATTCCTGCACTTTTATTGTAACAAAATATTTTAAATATTCATGATCATTGCAGAAATTGCCTTTGCCACAGACACCTACCAGCCTTTGCTTTTTTTCACCTGACCAGTCCCTCATCCTTAAGACTGACATACCGTCCATCCCCTACTATCACATGGTCAAGCACATCTATTCCCAGAAGTTTGCCGCATTCTACCAGTTTTTCTGTGACCGCTATATCCTCTTTACTTGGTGTCGGGTCACCGGAAGGGTGATTATGTGCCAGAATTACGGATGCGGATGATTCAAGGAGCGCTGATTTAAAAATCTCACGCGGGTGCACGATATTAGCATTCAATGTACCTATTGAAACAACTTCTTCCCGAAGGATATGGTTCTTGGTATCAAGATAGAGTGCAGTCAATTTTTCCTTTTTCTGCTCACGCATTTTAGGATATAATATAGAATATACATCGGCAGGCGACTTGATTTTTCGTTTGGTCCCATCAGTGAATGCTTCAAGTTTTCTTGCAAGTTCGAACATAGCAGCGATCTGGGTTGCTTTTGCTGTTCCAATCCCGTGTATTTGCATCAGTTTTGCTACGTTTGCCTGGCTCAACTGCTTTATATTGTATTCGGAAAGGATGCGGGTGGACATGTTCAGTACATTTTCTTTCCTTGATCCAGTTCGCAGGATTATTGCAAGAAGTTCAGCATTTGAGAGACTCTCTGCACCGTATTTGACCAGCCTCTCACGTGGGCGTTCTTCCTGCGGCATGTCATGGATCTTGATCTTATATTCACTCATAGGCATGGTGAATTATACACATACATTATAAAATAATCGATTTATAATGGCTAAACTTCAAAGTAAAGAGCACAATTTTAGTGAATGCCCTTTGCTAATGACCAAATCCGATGTGATTCTCAATTAAGGATGAAATAGCAAGCAGAACCAATTAAAACATCTCTGTGCTCTTCTGTAACTTCATTTGACACCTAGCAACCGACCCCTACAACTAATGCCACAAGTTGATCCTGACGTTTCCCTACCCACTCTTTCGAAGCGGATCTCATCCATTTTTCACTTGCATGTATCGGATGATCACCGCATATTATAAACAGCGTGCCTTCTTCTGCATGTTTCACAATTCGCCCTACATTTTCATCTATCGTGCTTGCAGCATACCTCAATTCATCCCATGTTTGCGACCTGTGTGCATACCTATCAATTGCCCGCAGGTGTACAGCCAGAATATCGGGTTTTACTTCAAGCGCCTGAACTGCTGCGCCTGTAATCTTCCGGTCATATTCAATAATATCCTGTGAATCGGAAATACCAAATACCTTATCAATACGGTCTAAAAAAGTATCTGCACCGCGTGATTCTATGACCACTGCCGATTTGTAACCGGCATCATGTGCCCATTCAAGGAATGTTTTGATCTTTGGGTTTTTGGAATCCTTTGCCCTTTCCCGATAAATATCATCGGTTGCATAGATATGATGATTTATTGGAAAATATCCCGTGAATATAGAAGCAATTGCAGGTGTTGTGTGGTCGGCTGGTGACTGGCACCTTAAAACCATACCGTGATCTGCAATTTGCCGTATATTTTGAAATATATCGCCACTTTTAATAAAATACCTGTACAATGTATAGCCAAGACTATCAACAATTATAACGATTGTTTTTTGACAGTTGTGGCTATTTGCATAACTGATAATCCCTTGAATAATTGCACCATCGGGAGACCCCATATGGAATTGAAACAACTTTGAGATCGTAGGTGCAATGTCTACAAGACTGAACTTGTTGGTATTGGATTTTAAATCACTCACAAAAAAGAATTGTCACATCAGGTTATATGCCTTTCTATATTAATAATACATTTGGTTCAAATTATTTACAATGCCACCATGGATAGGAAGAATGAATGTATTATCCAATGTCTTTATTAAGAAAATGTAATCATGCACAACAGTGCAAAAATATACAGACAAATCACAATCTATGACTTAAATCGACCACATCTGACATGAATTCAACGGATTCGTAGTTAAACCTAATTTATATACAACCGTATCACCTGTTAAACCCATATTCTATCACAGTATTACTCATAACCTATTGATCACGAAAAAATATCTATTTTCGCAATAACACAGATGCCCCTAAAATAAATGCGTTAGCATAAAATATTAACTTGAAGTCAAATTGCCCCGTGAATATACCTGCAACAAGTGGCATAATTGCAAGTCCACCATAAGTGCATGTATTAAACAAACCCATTGCAAGACCTCGATCTGTGTCCATATTAGATGCTGCGATAGCCAGTCCGACCATTGCAACACCTGAACCTGCGCCGAGTATGATAAATCCTGGCATGGGGTGTTGTATCACAATTAAAGCGCCAATGGCAGAAATTCCCATACCTGCGCGTATCATGATATCGTATCCGATAAATGATCGACTTACTACAAAAGATGTGATCATTGCACTTACGTATAAACCGGCTATAGCAGCACCAAGTTCTGTTTTTGTCAATAGGTCCGCGCTGTAATCCGGATAAAAAGCTACAATGACACCAGTTGATCCGAATAGAATAAACGAAAGCATCCAGACATTAATAAAACGATGATCAAACAATATAAAAATCGTTTTTTTGATATCGATAGAGACATCTTCACTTGTTTTTTTGTGGAACTGTTTAGTGATTAACGGTTTCGCGTACATAAATTTTGGCAAAGCCAGTACCAAAACAATACCTGAAGCAATTGTGAACACCAGTATTCCACTTTTAATATTGGTACTTGCCAAAAATCCAGAGATAGCCACACCTGATGCAAGGCCGGCATTTAATAAAAAGGTAAATTCGCCCATGCAGCGATTCTTGTTCTTAAATTCAGAAAGCATTGAAAATGCTGCCGGAAAAAATGCCCCACATGCTGTCCCCTCAATAAATCGTGCAATAGAAATTATCCACATATTATTTGATACAATGATCAATGATCCTGATATCACAGTCAAAAATACTCCAAGGAATATGAATCGAAGGTTACCGTGCCTGTCAGCCAATATCCCAAAGGGAAGCATTGTGACAAGTGCTCCTATAAAATAGGAGGAAAAAAGTAAACTTGATGCAACCGGACCGTAGGATACATGATTAGAGGCTGCAAGCTCTGGTAAAATTGGAATGGTTGCATCGGATAGGCCCATCATCACAAAAACAGCACTGTACAATAAAACTTTATTAGTATTCATTAAGCCGCCTTTTCAATGGTAATATCATTGTTTTTGCATGCCTGCATATCAAAGTTTATAAATATTGACAAATATTTCCATTGACAGATATATCCGAATACCGGAATCCATGCCTGTCTTTTATCATTTTTATATCATTTGATCAAACTTTCAAGTACCATTTCCCGCACATCCCTGGCATCTGCACGTCCGCGCGTTTTTTTCATGACCTGGCCTACAAGGAAATTCAATGATTGTTCCTTACCGCCAAGATAATCGGCAACTGCAATCCCATTCTCGTTGATTACTTCTAAAACTGCTCTTAAGACAACATTATCCTCAACCTTGAGAAGTCCCTTCGCCTTGACAATATCACGCGGACTGCCGCCGGAATCCAGTATCATGCGAATTACCTCGGTCGCGCTTTTTTCAGTGATACTGCCAGATACTACCATCCCGATTATCTCAACGATATCATCTACTGTGAATGATTTAATCGTAAGGTCACGGTAGTTCAACTCACCCTTAAGCACATCGGCAACCCATGAAGTGCAGATATTAGCATCGATCCTTGATGCGACATCCTCATAGAAATCAGCGATCCGTATCTCGGATGTAAGCGCCTTTGCATGCATATCTATCATACCGTATTCTACAATGAACCTCTCACGTTTTGCATCAGGGAGTTCGGGAAGTGTTCCTAGTATTCTTGCAGTGCGGTCTGCCACACGCATTGGTACAAGGTCGGGTTCTGGGAAATAGCGATAGTCGTGCTCTTCCTCTTTTGTACGAAGGGATATTGTCACACCGCGTGCCTCATCGAAGTGGCGCGTTTCTAAAACAACAGTACCGCCACGGCGCAGCAGGTTCTTCTGGCGAATTATCTCAAATAGCAATGCCCTTTCAGCACCTTTGTGGGATGAAATGTTCTTAACCTCTGCGCGCGAACCCCCGCCAATGGAGATGTTCGCATCCACCCTCATGGCACCTTCAAGGTTGCTATCGAACACATTAAGATATTCAAGGATATTCCTCAGTTTATCAAGAAAACGACGCGCTTCTTTCGGGCTTCGCATATCCGGCTCTGTGACTACTTCGATCAGTGCCATACCTGAACGGTTGTAATCGATAAGTGTCCCCCTTGACTTTTCAATGGTGCCGATATGCAACAACCGACCCGGGTCCTCTTCCATGTGGGCACGTGTTATCCTGACCACATGTTCGCCGTCCTCGCCTTCGATGACGACCCTGCCCTCACCAGCGATCGGATAGTCGTACTGGGTTGTCTGGAATCCTTTTGGAAGGTCAGGATAGTAGTAATTCTTCCTGTGAAATTGTGTTTGCGGCACGATCTCACAATTGAGTGCCAGTCCTATCTTCATGGCGTATTCCACTGCTTTTTCATTGATCACCGGAAGCGCGCCAGGAAGTCCGAGACATACCGGGCAGACATGGGTGTTTGGCTCGGCTTCATGGTACTTTGTCGAACATCCGCAGAACATCTTGGTGTTCAACTTGTTTAACTGGACATGTATCTCCAGTCCGATCATTACCCCGTCGGGATTATGGTACACCATTATTTCACCCCCGCCGGTCTTTTGTTAAGATGATCTGTGTTCTGTTCAAATGAATATGCAGCGCGCATGATCGTGGATTCGTCAAAGTGTTTTCCAATTATTTGCAAACCGACCGGAAGACCGTCAACCAGCCCGCATGGCATGGAAATTGATGGTACTCCAGAAAGATTGATCGGTACTGTATTAACATCTGTAAGATAGAGAGCCAACGGGTCTTGTATCTTCTCACCAACCTTGAATGCCGGAGCCGGCATGGTTGGTGCTATTAGCACATCTACGTTGGAGAGTGCCTTATCGAAGTCCTGTTTTACAAGTGTGCGGACCTTTAGCGCCTTTAAGTAATATTTGTTATGATATCCGGCAGACAGTGCATACGTCCCGAGCAGTATCCTGCGTTTTACTTCCTCGCCAAAACCTGATGCACGGGTTTTTGATGCCATGATGTGCCAGTTCTCGCCTTCCTCGCGGAGCCCATAGCGAGTACCGTCAAAACGTGCAAGGTTTGATGATGCTTCGCTCATCGCAATGATGTAATATGATGCAAGCGCGTATTTTGTATGGGGCATTGAAACGTTTTCCCATATTGCGCCCATCTCATCGAATTTGTGTATCGCATTCCATACAGCTTTTTCAACACCCGCATCAATACCTTCTGCAAAGTATTCATCCGGCACTCCGATCTTGAGTCCGGATACGTCATCAACAAGTGAATCACGGTACACCGTATCCTGCCTGATGGATGTGCTATCACGCGGGTCGTGCCCTCCGATAACGTCCATGATCGTTGCAATATCACTGACACTTGTTGCAAGCGGTCCGATCTGTTCGAGTGAGTTCGCATATGATATTAATCCGTATCGTGAGATCCCGCCGTATGTCGGTTTAAGTCCCACTACACCGCAAAAGGCTGCCGGACACCTGACAGATCCCCCTGTATCCGAACCAAGCGAGATGGGTGCTTCTCCTGCTGCAACAACTGCCGCACTACCTCCTGATGAACCACCAGGAACTCTTTCGAGGTCCCATGGGTTGAGGGTTGTGCCGTAGTGACTGGATTCTGTTGATGTGCCCATTGCAAATTCGTCCATGTTGGTCTTGCCAAGGATTACGGCACCCTCCGCGAGCAATCGCTCGATAACGTGTGCATTGTATGGGGGTACATAACCTTGCAGTATCTTTGAACTGCATGTTGTCTGTATTCCTTTTGTGGAGATGTTGTCCTTTATCGCAATAGGTACGCCTGCAAGCACGCCATCGTGTCCGTTTTTATCAATTTCCTGCGCGCGTGCGATCGCACCTTCATTGATTGTGACGTAGCCGTTTATCTTGCTATTTTTGATAATGTCGAGCTATGCTGCTGTTGCCTCTTCGCTTGATGTGGCTGCAATATTTTCGTATGTCTTTGAGATACTTATCCATTTTG
>JBQVMC010000010.1:0-25538 GCA_052361145.1 Methanosarcinaceae archaeon | reverse complement strand
CCGAGTCAGTACACCTTTTTGTTTGGTGGCAGTGGGATGTGCCGCCTAACGGCGTTCGCATCGGTTTTTATTTCAATATTTTTAAAAATAACACGAACTCATTTACACAACTATACAAATACAAAAATATAATGAGAGGGTGGGTTAAACCACCCATATTTCTAAAAATTTGGTTTTGGCTATTAAACAATCCACAATATGGCTTAGAGAAGTCCTGATCTTTGAAGTGCCATAAGGTTTTCTGTCGTTAGTTTTTCACCGGATTTGAATTTCTCGAAGATATCGATGGCATTCCTTTTGGCATCTGCACGTACACTATCCTTTCTAGAATCTGTGTCTTTCTTCCTGAGTTTACGGATTTCTTTATCGATATCACGTATCTCTTTTTGAGCAGATATGAACATTTTATGCTGTTCATCAGCTGCTTTTTGCACGTTTACAAATTCTTTGTGTGCTATATCCGAATCAGCACGCACCGCATCAGCTTCTTTAAAGGCAACAATCATCTGGTCGTGATTTTCCTGTGCCTTTTGTGCATATTCGGACAAGGTTGTATGAAAAGTAGAAGCCTCATCACGAATAGCCTGTGCCTCATCAAGGAATGATTTAAGTTCAGTATTATCGTCGATCTGTGCTTTTTTAAGTTTGTAAATTTTCTGGAGTTCAGTGATTTTACTGACCAATTCACGTTCCTTGCTTGTGGTCATTACTTCTGTCTGCTGCGTAAACTCCAGACGGTCAATTTCTTTATGGACATCATTTATAGACGGTCCATCAAGATTATTTTCTTTTCGGATTGCGTCTGCCTTAGCAAAAATTGTGTTAGCTCTGGCATTGATCTCATCGCGCTGTGCTTTACATTCTTTGACGTGTTCGTTGTTTTCGTCTCGGAGTTTTTTAAATTCCTGCGCTTTGTTTATGAGATCCTTTGTACACTTATTGAGTTCATTACGTTTTGCTGCCAGGATACTTGCCTGTGCATTAAGATCATTGCGTTTGTTCTTACTCTCTTCGGACTGTTCTCTCAGTGCTGTCTTTTTATCATTAAGTTCTTTCAACATTTTCTATTTGTCCTCCTGCTCCAGCAAAAAAGCTGGTATTTCATGCATTTCTAGTGCACAATACTTCGACGATAATTCCCTAAATTCATATTTAAGTGTCCGGATTTCCGGCACTATCGTCTATTAGGTCTTTTTGTGTGATAACAACATTTGCATATTCGCACAGTTTTTCCTTTGAATTAAATGCAACAGGGTATCCTGCTTCTTCGAAAATACATCTATTATAATTAGTACTATAGTTATAATTATAATTGTAATTGTAATTGTAATTATAGTTATAGTTATAGTTAAAATTATTAGCACCATTGTCGATAATTACGCATTCATCCGGTTTCACTTTGTTTTGGGTAGTAACCTTCTCAAAGACGTGCTCTTTCGAGTTTTGTTTTGTAAGGGGACCTGTGATCTCACCTGTCAAATGTCCATAATCGATAATTAGTTCATTTGAATATGTATGATACATAGGTGTGCTATCCATATAGAAAATAAATCTATTTGTAAATCCGGATTTAGAATAATTAATGGTACAGTTCACGCAATCAAACCTGATTTTTGGTATTCCTAATAATAAAATAGCATTTATTGTATTAGGACTGTTGTGAAATTAATCACATCACTTTTAACCTTTTCGGATAGGATGCCTGTTTTTCCTGAAAACCCACATTTTGTATTGATTTTTGACAGAACAATTCCAAAAATAATATAAGCAATTCTGTTAATCTCCATAGCGTGATTTAATATGGCAAAAATAGGATTTGTTAAATTAGGAAATTTGGGGATGAGTCAGGTTATTGACTTGATCCAGGATGAGATTGCAGCAAGACAGGGCATAGAGATATGTTCTTTTGGAACCGGTCCGAAGATGGGTAAAGACGAAGCAGCACAAACAAAATATCTCAAGAAATTGGATGCTGATTTTTATGTCATGATCAGTCCGAATTCAAGTGCACCCGGGCCAACCGCTGCACGAGAAATATATAAAGATGTTCCCTGCATAGTGATTTCTGACGGTCCTACTAAAAAGGAAGACCGTAAGGCGCTCGAAGATGCAGGCTTTGGATATATAATCCTGACTGTTGATCCGCTAATCGGTGCAAAGACCGAGTTCCTTGACCCTGTTGAGATGGCTTCATTCAACTCTGATGCAATGAAAGTGCTTTCAACCTGTGGAGCAGTAAGGCTCATCCAAAATGCATTAGATGATTTGGCAGCACAGGCGGATGCAGGTAAATCAGGTAAGGATCTTGAATTGCCGCATATTCTTGCAAAGCCGGAGAAATGTATCGAGAGTGCAAAATTCGACAACCCATACGCAAAAGCAAAAGCACTTGCTGCATTGCACATGGCTGACAAGGTTGCACAGATCAACTTCCCTGCATGCTTCATGATGAAAGATATTGAGCAGGTTACTCTTACAACAGCAACTGCTCATGAGATGATGCGCGCAGCAGCACAACTTGCTATCGATGCAAGAGAGATTGAAAAATCCAATGATACGGTTTTCAGGCAGCCACACTCAAAGAAAGGCAATCTGATGACAAAGACCAAACTATACGAAAAACCACAGTAAAGTGTCCATCAGGGCACTTCTTTTTTTTATTTCCCTAACAATCCATGGATGCAATTAACGCTTTCGGGATTGGTGTACTTGTATTTGTTCTAATTGTATTACTGACAGCATTTTACTTAAAATCTGCATCAGTTCTTTTGTTCAACCATAAACAGGGTTGCGGTTGCATTATTGAGACGCAGGAAAATATTGATGGTGTGATGGACGATATGCCGGACAACATTATGAATGATGATAATTATACGAACGCTATTGAAACAGTACAAGAGGAATATTGATATGATAAGGAGCATAAGCATAAGCAGTATTCCGACACATTCCATATGACAGATTGTACTGATAACCGAATGTATTTATATAACTGGTTTCAATGAAATATCGATACACATTTTAAAAATATGAACACTGTGCAGCAATTGACCTATAATAAAAAAACGGTGCATCATTTCCCCCGCAGGCGTTACAACTTATTTACAGACCGCCAAAAAATTCACTTTCCCATAATCGCCATCTTCAACAATATCGGCGAAATGACAATTGAGACAGCTACCATCAGCACTATTGCGGAAAAGGCTTCATCCCCGATGATACCCATACTCCTACCAGTTGATATTACCACAAGTTCAACACCAGCCCGCGGCATCATGCCCAAACCGAACACCAGGCTGTCATGGTAATCAAAACCGATAAGCCTTGTCCCGATAAAACCACCAATTAGTTTTCCAAGTAGTGCCAATATAACTACAAGAGCAGCAAATAAACCAGATGTTTTTAAAATTTCAAGTTCAACAGACATTCCGATAAATGCAAAAAATATCGGGACAAAAATCCCATAGGCAAGTCCGCTCACCTTGTTTTGTACATCATTTATCTTTGCAAGTGGTATATCCGATATAAGTACACCACCTATAAATGCCCCGATCACAGAATGCAGCCCGAACACTTCTGCAAGGTGGGCTGAAAAGAGTGCGATTATTATCACAAATGCAAAAATGGATTCCTTTACGTGCATTTTCTGGACGCAGGTAAAAAGGCGCGGGAACACTTTCCAACCAAGAAAAACCATGATCAACATGTATCCTATCAATTTTGCTGCAATCATAAAAATTTGCATGCCGGATGGGATCTGGTTATATGTTGCCATTGTTGCTACTATCGAAAGCAGGAAGATGCCTATAATGTCATCAAAAATGGCAGAGGTTAACATCATTATTCCGGGTCGGCTTGAAATATTACCAGAATCGATCAATGTCTTGACCACGACCCCGATACTTGTCGGGCTGAATGCAACTCCCATGAAAACACTCTGCAAAAATCCAAGGTTGAATATCACTCCAAGCAGGAAACCAAAACCAAATGCAAAAAAGATCTGCGAGATGGTCGGGATAAGTGCTTTTCCGGATGCACTGCGCAGCTGTGCGATATGAACTTCCCTGTAACCTGCTGTGAAGAGCAGGAATATCGCACCAAGTTCGGCAAGGAATGACAGCACCTCGCTATCCGGTCTTATAAACAATACGCCAATAACAATTCCTGCCAGGATTTCCCCCAGTATTGCAGGAAAACCCGCTCTTTCAATTCCTTCCCCAAAGACTTTTGCCAAAAACAAGATGAGAAGGATTAAAAGTAGATCTTCCATTTAATCCGGACTCCTTGATCTGTAAACTTCGTTTATAACATCCCGTTTAGATACAATGCCTATCAGTTTTCCGTCATCGGTCACGCAGGCACGATCAATGTTATGCTTTAGCATCATCTCAGCAGCATCGCAAAGGCCAGTGTCGTAAGAAATGGTTATCGGATGTGGTATCATTATCCCTTTTGCGTCTTCACCAAGTGATCTGACCGCAGCCAGGTGTGTATGCTTGGTTTGGGAAATACGCTCAAACAGCAGCACTTCTAATACTATATTCTGGTTGATGACACCCACAAGTTCACCATCGGCGCTTAAGACCGGATATGTATGAAAATGATGCTCTTCAAATATCTTGATTATATTTTCGAGTGTTTCGTCTTCTGCAACGGTGATAACATCTTTCGACATAATCTCAGCAATGCTAACGTCAGGACATTTGTTTTTCGCAGAGTCGGATATACTTTTGTTTTCTCTTATTGTCATTGGCTATGCCCACTAAACACATTCAAATTATATTTGCTTTGGTAATATTCCATAACTATCGATTAAAGAACAAAGGATCTTTGTTAAACACCAAAAATCGAACCGGTTTTTTGTCATGCACTTGTTTCATAATTTGTTTTGCTAATTGTGTTCATAAAGTTGTCTGTATATATAAAATTAAAATGAATTCAAAAGATTTATATTTTTGTATCTAACCTTTGGATGAGATTGTTTTTGTAATCGATATGCAGTGGCACTTTTTGGAGCATTTGTCCCAAAAACTAACCGCTATGCGGCGGCATTTTTGTCCCAATGCCTACCGAATAGGAATTTCAGAAGTAAGATGCCGCATTAATCCGCGGTTGCCACACACTATAAAAATTAGTGTGAACATGTATCCTTTATTTTGTACTTTGAGACCAAAGTATATATAAAATTTGAATCCTTTAAGAATTGCCTGACTTCGAAAGATAAAACAAAAGAGAGGCTAAAATGATAATACTTGTTACGTATGTTACAATTTTATTGGGAATCTTGTTTATTCTGTTTGGCACTTTAAAGAGAAAAGAAATGTATGGGAAATTAATGTTAGGTATCGGAATAACAATTATGATATTAGCAATATATTTTATTTATGTTATTACTCTACCTTTGGGGAATTCCCCATAAAAGGAGTCTTTTTAATATATTCCAGATAAATTAAGAGACTTTTTATTATTTTCCGGAATGGTTTGGAGAACCGCAGAGATCGCAGAGGCACGCAGAGAAAAATAAGCCATCCCTACGGTGAATCTTTTTTGCCATGATCCGTTTATTCGGAATATATTAAAAAGTGTCTAAATTAGATATTGTGAAATCCTTTACTTTACATTTTTGTCAGTGGCATGGTTGATACGACAGGTGTTTTACTGATATTTGCAGGTGTGTCATTAACGTCTCTTCTTCTATCTATTACGTATCCAAAGACCGTATAAGTAGATTAATAATGAAGTAATAACTATTCAACCATTATTCGATATGATCATTATCAGTTAATTATCATCAGTCATAATCCAATAGGTGAATATATGTCATTAACAAAACTTAGAACACATTATACAAAACAGATCAATCCTGATACAATCGGTGAGGATAAGGTCACGATCGCAGGATGGGTTCATGAAGTACGGGACCTTGGTGGGATATGCTTTGTGGTTGTGCGAGACCGCGAAGGTCGTGCTCAGGTCACACTCGTAAAAAAGAAGATCGATAGGGAACTATTCAACAGCGCTAGGAAACTTGTACGCGAATCAGTGGTTTCCATAATTGGTTCTGTTAAGCCCGAAAGTAAAGCACCGAATGGGTATGAAATAATACCTGATGCTATCGATGTGCTCAATGAGGCTGAGTCACCACTTCCAATGGATACAACCGGAAAAGTAGACGCAGAACTGGACACCCGTCTTGATTCAAGGTTCATTGACCTTCGACGTCCCGGTACCCTTGCAGTTTTTAAGATCCGGCATGAAGTGCAAAAAGCGGTACGGGATTTTCTCATATATGAAGGTTTCATAGAAAGTTCCACTCCAAAAGTGGTCGCAACAGCGACAGAAGGCGGTACGTCTTTGTTCCCGATCACGTACTTTGACAGGGAAGCATTCTTAAACCAGAGTCCGCAATTATTCAAACAGATCTTAATGTCAGGTGGACTTGACAGGGTGTTTGAGATCGGACCGATTTTCAGGGCTGAGGAACATGATACACGCCGCCATCTAAACGAAGCAACTTCCATCGATATCGAAGCAAGTTTTATGGATCATTTTGATGTTATGGAAATACTTGAGAATATGGTTGCGTTTGTGTATTCCCGCGTAAAGGAGAATGCGGTACAAATGCTTGAGGATCTTGGAGTTGAATTAACTGTTCCAAAAACACCATTTTTAAGACTGGCATATCAGGAAGCCATCGATATCGTAAATGCCAGCAGCGAGGAAAAGCTGGAATGGGGTGACGACCTTGGAACAACTTCCGAGCACATTATCGGTGAGCATGTATTCAATGAGACGGGGCAATCACATTATTTCATTATCGACTGGCCAAGCGAGATCAAACCATTCTATGCGATGTCATACGAGGACAGGCCTAAGATCAGTAAATCATTTGATCTGATGTACCGTACAATGGAACTTTCATCAGGTGCGCAACGAGTCCATGACCATGATACATTAAAGAGCCGGATCGAGTCAAAGGGATTGGATTCCGATGGTTTTGACTTTTACCTCCGTGCTTTCAGATATGGTATGCCACCACATTCCGGCTGGGGAATCGGATGTGAGCGCCTTGTGATGACAATGCTTGGAACTGATAACATACGCGATGTAGTACTGTTTCCAAGAGACAGGAAACGATTGTCTCCCTAATATATAATGTAGTATTTGTATGTGGTAATTAAAGGTTTGATACAGATGAAAGATAGAAATCCGGCAGCAGCAAGTATTGAGAAGCAGAAAGCAGGAGAGGCGGCAGCAGGACTTGTAAAAGACAGAATGATCATAGGACTTGGTACAGGTTCAACTACCGCGTACACGATTGCACATATAGGCAGGCGTGTTGACGAAGGTCTTGGAATCCTTGCGGTTGTAACCTCATACCAGTCAGAAATGCTTGCGATTAAAGCAGGCATTCCGCTAACTTCACTTGCGGAGCACCCCATTCTTGATATTGCAATTGATGGTGCAGATCAGGTAGATGCCAATTTTAATGTAATAAAAGGTGGCGGAGCGGCACACACGCGCGAAAAAGTGGTGGCGAAATCCGCAAAACGCTTTGTCATTGTTGCAGATGATTCAAAGGCCAGTAACCACCTGGATCATTTTGTCCCTATCGAAGTGTTGCCGTATGCCAGAAACCTGGTTATGTGTACGATGAAAGAACTTGGCGGCAAACCGCAGTTGCGTCTTGGTGTTCGCAAGGACGGACCTGTAATATCGGATAACGGCAATTTTATAATTGATGTGGAGTTTGGTGTAATAGAGGATCCTGCAAAATTATCATTGGAACTATCGACATGTACAGGCGTAGTTGATCACGGAATATTCACGAATGTAGATGATGTCTACATCGGCCATAAAGACGGTTCAGTGACTATTAATGGCAAAAAACCGACCTTTGGTGTGGAAGAAGTTATACCTACAAATATGAGTGTAAAATAAGTTACAATTAGGCCATATAAACCCTTGAGGGAACGATCGTCCCATCTATTTGAATATCTTTCACCTTGCGATGTACATTTTTAGGACTTATACCGAGTAGAATAACAACATCAGGTTGAGTTAAAGCATCATTTTGACAGAATGCTTCATTAAAAAGCCGTTCAATACGATGTTTAATTAGCTCTTTTATACCATGCTCAACTACAATACCAATATTATCAGGATCAAATAAAGTCAATTGTAATGGAACTGTTCGAACATCCTCTTTTGGGCGAACTGCAGGTGCACCAGAGGAAGCAGCATTATAATTATAATTATAAAAGTAGAGTGGTGGCCATTTGTCCTAATGGTAAATAAAGATACAAGCAGTAAGAAATCAAACTGTCAAATTTCGGATGAATCTTTTTTGCAATATCCGTATCCGGAATATATTAAGAAGTGTCTGAAAACATCACATAAGGAACCCAAGGAAACAAAATTCCACAAATCATTCTGGAATCGGTTCTGGAATCATAATTGGCACATGTTCGCCAGTACCAATTAGAATTTTGAGATCAAAAAACTCAAAGTCATCGTAGTTTGTGCCATTTGAATTTGCGCCGGAAATAATCTCTATGGTGTTATCAAATGGGTGCAAAATGGCAGGGTCAAAAGAAATACACACAATTCTCGAAATGTAATCCTGTGTTTCATTTATGACATAATCGTTCAATATCCCGATGTTTTCCCCATTGATATATACATTGTTTTGGAACTGTTCCAATGATGTATTCTGTGGCACAACATTTTTGGTGGTAATCACAAGTTCAGCTACATCTGTATCTGTTGCAATGTCAGTAGTAAACATTGTTGAATATATTACACCTTCAGGCTCATTTGGCATAAGAGCAAGATCTATGTCATCACCAAGATGGTGATGGTCTTCATCTATTTTGATTATGGACATTATTCCTGTATATTCGACATGTCTTACAGGGATTTTGTCAAGATACATTGATACCCATGAAAATCGTTGCAGTTTTGTTGGAGATGGGATTATTGTTATTGGTACTATATCTTCATGCAAACTCCCAGGCAATTGATATGTCACCGTTGCCCATGTGCGATCATAATCCTTATGAACAGTTAGGATGTTACTTTTTACATAGATTTCATTTGTGAAAAGAAAATGGGCAGCATACATAGAGATACCGTCGTTTTCCATTATATTTACTAAACGATTGTTACCATAATATTGATCATTCAATTCCAATGATGTGTTTGAATTTGCATTAATTATCGGGAGGTAGCCTGCAAATCGCACGTGTTGCTCACCATCGTAATAATTAATAAATATGTTTTCAACCGAGGCGGTGCCATCATTTACTATATTTGCATAAACAACATCGTTTTCAAATTCAAGTGTAACTCTCAGGGGATTTTCAAATGGGAAAGAAACTTCATAATAAAGGCTTGCGTATTTTTCGCCTTCAAAATATGTTTGTGATCTTTTGGAAAACACACCTTTCCAGCCTACCGATTCATTTGAAATGTAGGCAGGTGGTTGTGTTGTTGTGATTCTATGTGCAACATCTTCCAAAATTATATCGGCTGGTTCTGGTGAATTAATGAAAACATGGGATTGCAAAAAAATGGTTTTGGTAATGTTTGAATATTTCATTAAACTAACTTGTGTTGCACTTCCCTGATCTGGCGAGAATATATTTGAAGGCAGCGAATATACAAGTACCCCTGCAGTTATAACTAAAAAGATGAATAGAAGCCCCATTGCACCTTTTTTCTCATTGTTCATAATCATTCTCTTATTTTTCGCCTAGTAGGAAACTACGATATCGATACATAAAAAATGATATTACGATCACACCGATCGCCGCAACAATAAATTTGGCAAGCGCTTCTTCATATCGCAACAAATCTATAAGCCCAACTATTAGGAGAATCGCACCTGCCATTCCGAAAGATACACTTAGCTCATCCGTGTCTTTTTTCTGGAAAAATATAAGTAAGATCAAACCGATTATTCCAAAAGATATGAGAGTCAACCCTTCTATGAATGCACGTTCTTGATAAATGCCTGTTATATAATAGTCTGTTGGAGGGTAGTACCAATCCGTTATAAGCTGGGCGCCGTATGCCGCCATCATCATAAACAGGACTGCAAGGACTGATATGAATAACCATTTGCGAAATGTGATACCCCTGTCCCTGAGTACTAAGAATCCACCGGCTAAGAACAATATTGATATTAATGTCAATATTTCCCACATATTCCGTATTCCTTCCTTTTTTCTTATTAGTTAGAATTTAAATTATTAGAATTTTAGTTATTCTAATTTAAATTGTTATAGTATTAGTTATTACAATTTTAATTATAGCGAAATAAAATGTTATAAATTAATTGATTTATATATATGTGGCCAACCCAAAACCAAAGATCACACAATTATCGTATAAAACCACGGAAACATCTCATTTCCTAAATACTGAAAGTAAATATTCTTATTCAATCATCTCATTGAGTTTTATATAGAAATCAATAACAAGTTTTGTTGCATCATTGTCCATATTTATCTTGAATGTACGTATTTGTTTTCCAAGTGGTTTTTCAGTAACAATATTTGTATTAACCAGAGGCGCAATGACCCTCGCAACACTGGAATGGGATAACCCTGTGTCTTGTGCAATGCCTGAAAGATAAGTAAAATCATCCGGATAGTCCATCAGGTTTTTAAGAACAATCATCTGTGCAGTTTTGCCAAATACTTTTTCAAGTGCATCCATGTCAATCTTATTGTAAATATGGAGTTATTGGTTATAAACGTTTCTTTTATTTTGTGAAATGAAACGATAAATTTCAGAACATTCGTATATTTAGAAAACATTTAATAATATAAGTACACTAACTAAAAGCAGTAAATCCTGAAGTGATAATTATGAAACCAAAGATAGATAAAGAGATTCTCGAACTGATCAAGCAACAACCTGACATCACAAACAAGGAAATTGCCCGGATACTATCGCTTCCGGAAGATGTGATTAAAGACATACTCGATGAACTTTCTGACACAAGACAAAAGGTCCTGATAGTTGACGATGAACTCGATGCACTGACCGCGCTGAAAAGAGCATTGGAAGCCGATAACTATAATGTTGTCGAAGCAGCCGACGGGTTAAGTGCAATTGAAATGGTCAAAAACGAAAAACCGGATATTGTTCTACTTGATCTTATGATGCCGGAAATCGATGGAATTGAAGTTTGCAGGCGGTTAAAATCAGATCCACCGTACAAGCATATCCCCATAATAATGCTAACTGCAAAGGGTGATACCAATGACAAAATCGAAGGTATTGAAATAGGGGCAGATGATTATATCACAAAGCCTTTCAACTTAAATGAGCTAAAGGCCAGGATTAAAATGGTACTCAGGAGAGACAAGACCTGAATATTCATTCAACCATGCCCATAGGGTAAAAGTTAGTTGACAGGTATTAACTTCAAAAAGCAGTATGAAATGCATATTATAATTATATAAAACAAGTGTTTAAGCGGTTTTCTATTTCAAAATGGGTCAATTACCTTAAATTTGAAGCGGATACGTTGACAGGAGGCATTTGTGATCAAGCACCCATGTTTGAAAAGCAAAAAAGATGGAAACCATATATAATAGTAGCAGTGGTAGCCATACTTCTAATAAACACTGTTGCATTTCTTGGTATTCGGTCGAACAACGAGGTCAGGGATATTGTTGAGCAGCAATTTACCAGCCAGCAGATACTGCTAAATAAACAAATATCAAGGGGGATCGAGGTATTTCTTAATGAAAAAGTGCTGCTGATCGAAATAATGGCAAAGCAGGAATCACAGGTGCCACCTGACAATTTTGCATCCCACTTTAAAACAATATACGAAGAATCCAGCGGGTTTTATGCGATCCAGTTTATCAATGAAAGCGGCACAGTGGTTTCGGGATATCCTGAAGAGAACCTGCCGCTTGGTTACAACCTTTATGAAAACAACCAGTCCTGGGCTTTTGAAAAAGTACAAAATGAGAATAAAACATACATCACCGGTGGTATACAGATGTTTGAGGGAGAACTTGGTTCTTTTATCTGGGTTCCTGTTTTTCATGAAGGTGAATTCAAAGGAGCCATACTTTCAATAATCAAAGTTTCCGATGTCACCGACCGATTCCTGAAAAACTATGCATCCCAGGGTCATGTGTACCTGATTGACAAATATGGAATGATACTATATGACAGTTCCCATAAACTTCAAATAGGTTCTAACAAATTCGATTTGATAAACAAATCAAACTTGCAGCAGATAAATATTTTCCATGAACAGATAAATAGTACGGAAGGCAGCGGCAAATATTTTGAAATGTCTGATGACAATACAATGGAAGAAAGGATTGTCACTTATTCATCAATTGGATGGCATAACCAAAAGTGGTCAGTCAGCCTGACAAATCCTGTTTCTGATATAAATTCCCTGATACGTTCAGTCTATATCAAACAAGGTGCATTTATAGGAATTTGTGGAGTATTTATATTAGCCGGAAGTGTGTGGACAATTCTGTTGTTTATGAAATGGAATAAGACCCTTGAGGAAGAAGTTGCAAGCAAAACTCGTGAAATTAAACAGTCAAATGAACTTCTTCAAAGTGCAAATATAAAACTAAAAGAACATGACCAGTTAAAGACAGAGTTTGTTTCCATAGTATCACACGAACTAAGGACACCCTTAACAGCCATGAAAACATCGGCTGAATTTTTAAAAGATGATAATTGTGATTCTTCTGTAAGATTGGAAATGCTTGATCTTATCATCAGGAATATTGACCGCCAGACAAGAATGGTAAGTGACCTGCTAAATATTTCCCGTATTGAGTCTGGCAAGATCAAATTCAATCCGGAAATTACAAATTTATATGAGATCGCCAACCTGTCTATCAAAAATGTAGATAGATTATCAAAGGAAAAAGACATCAACATTGATGTTAATCTTCCACAAGACCTACCACTTATTAAAACCGATAAGGACAAACTTATTCAGGTGTTTGTAAATCTGCTGAACAATGCCATGAAATTCACGCCAAAAGGGGGGAACGTTGGGATATCATCTGTTGAATCCGATCATTTTATAGAAGTACGAATTAAGGATAACGGTATTGGGATTCCACCTGAACTTCTTGACAAGATTTTCGATAAATTTTACCAGATCGATAGTACCTCTACCCGAAAAGTGGGAGGCAGTGGACTCGGGCTTGCAATAACAAAGGGTATCATTGAAGGTCAGGGTGGGTCAATACGCGTTGAAAGTACGCAGGGCAAGGGTAGCGTTTTCATTTTCACACTCGTGAAATAGATGCCTGTCACACAACTATAAAATTATACTTTTCTATTCATCGACATCTTTATGTACTTGTGCGTTCACTATATAATAGTCTGACTATTCATAGACAAATTCGATATCAAATTGCACGATTCATGGTTTGATACAAAAACGTGTTTGTTAAACTTAAACAAGGTAATAATATGATAAAAACCAGAGTAGTACTTATGTTGCTCCTGATAAGTTCATCGCTGTTTGTTACAGGATGTATTGATGAAGGACTTACCGCTGAGCAAATAGCAGAAAAAATGCAGCAGAAACAGGATATTATTGAAGATTATTCATTTACAATGTACATGACAATGGATTTAGGTGACCAGGAAATGGTAATGGAAACCGATATGATGTACAAAAAACCGAATAAAATGAAAACAGTTGTAAAACAACCGGCTGAAGCAGCAGGAGGTGTTTCGGTTTCTGATGGTAAGACCATGTGGATATACGAACCGCAGCAAAATACTGTTATGATAATGGATATGCTTGATATACCTGAGCAAAGCGAGCTGGATTACCTGAATCTTGTTGAAATGATGTTAAATGAAAGTGATTTTTCACTTGCAGGTGTTGAAAATTTTGATGGCAGGACTACTTATGTAATAGACATGTCACCAAAAAACAACAGCGATATGAGTATCTTCGGGGACATGAAAGTGTGGGTAGACCAGGAAACATGGATGCCGCTTAAAATGGATATGAACGATGCTGACGGGAATCCAATGTACTCTATGGAATATCGAAACTTCCAGATCAACACAGGTATACCGGATAGTGAATTCCAGTTTGAGATCCCTGAAGGTGCGGAAGTACATACTATGGACATGGATGAACTGTTTGTACCACCACAAGCAATGACACTTGAAGAAGTACGAGAAGAAGCCAAATTCGACATATTAGTGCCTTCGTATCTTCCGGACGGTTATGAATTTGATAATGCGATAGCAACGGAAGGTTTTTCTGAAATGGTTTCCCTGAATTACAAGAATGGTGACCAGAGATTGGGAATAACTGAAATTGCTTTTGAGAATGAACCACAGTTATCACCAATAATGGCCAATGCAGAAGTTGTCAGCATCAATGGTGTTGAAGGCAAATTTGCCTTAGTGTTTGGTAGCAATATGCTTCAGTGGGAGATAGGGAATATCCAGATTACACTTTCAGGTTCAATTGACAAAGATGAATTGATACATGTAGCAGAGGAAATGCAGTGATTTTGGACACTTTTTAATATATTCCGGATAAACGGATGGCAAAAAAGATTCAACGCAGAGGGGACTTATTTTTCTCTGCGTGCCTCTGCGATCCCTGCGGTTTTCAAAACCATTCCGGAAGATAATAAAAAGTCCCTGATTTTGTGTATCGGATAACTACGAATTAATTCGAAGTTTAGACAATTATTTAATAAGTTGGTGTAATAGAATACATAAAACGTAGTTAAAGAGGAGGAATAAAAGATGAAGAAATATATGCTGTACATAATGCTTGGATTACTCATTGCAAGTATACTTGCAGTTCCGAATACAGCAGCAGTTCCGAATGCAGTAACAGGGTTTATGGTATCGGAGTCAGAAATGATTGTTGAAGAAATGGCTGGTCCAGGTGGTGCGTATCCGGATATGGAAATGGATTTTGCAAGGCTTCAGGTAATTCCGGGTTATTCTGATATGCAGATAAAACCGGGAAATAGCGATAAAATTACTGTGACTGTAACAAACAAAGATAATGAAACCATCACAGTATCACCATTCGTTTCAATTGTACCATACAGTGATTACATATTTGAAGAAAGCTGGGTCACCATTACTCCTGTGAGTGCGGATATTGCACCGGATGCGAACCAGGAATTTTTGGTCGAGGTAAATATTCCACAAAATGCAGATATCGGACACTATTCCACAAACATCGCATTTACAGATGATGTGTTACCAACCCCGTACCCAACCCCGGATCCTGAATATTATAACAGCATGCATTTATCTGTTGATGTATGGACACCGCCAAATATTCGGATACTTACACCATTCATACATGGTCGTGTTGAATCCGGAATGGATTATGACTATGAGATCAAACTTGAGAACATAGCTGATATGGATATATCGATCGACCCTAAGATCGATGATAATAATCGCATGTATGATTTTGGTCCATTCTCTATGTCTTCAGCATTCGAAGATGATGCAATTACAATTACTGCACCACCTGTGGTGAAAGCAGGTGAAACTGTTATTGTTAATGTACATCTTGAAGTGCCAGGTGATTCAAAAGGCATGTACAACGGAGTCATTAACCTTAACATTGCTGATCCTTCGATCCGTGAATGGGATGGACAGGTTCATATGAATTTTGAGGTGTGGACGCAACCATCTAAACCGTATACAAAATCATTTACTACCAGAACCGATGGTCCTGTATCAATCGAAATTTCATCGAGCCCATTTAGTGAATATTCCTATGATATGTGGATGAATGCAGGCACCCAAAACCAGGATGCACCATCATTTGATGTAACACTTGAAAATGAATCCGGAGAGGTTGAAATGACGCTGGTTAAAACAACCCATACCGGTACGGTTAGTCTTGGTATGTCAAATTTCCCTCCCTGGGAAATTGATAGCACAGGCATATACCAGGATCTTTCAGCGGGTTATACGGAGCAATATTCTGCATCCGGTGCAGCCGGGGACTGGACACTTGGAATACTTCCGGGTAATACTGAGATGTTCAGTTATACGATAACGTTTGGTCCGGGTGAATAAAATTTGTTAAAGGCGCATTGCGCCTTTTTTTACTTTTTTCGGGCAGTAATATGAAAAAATTAATCGCTTTGTTTGTGGTTTTATTGTTTGCAGTGCTTATGGCATCGATTTCAGGATGTGTCGTGGATACCGATTATGGCGTTTTGGAAAATAATGTTATCTGGATAGGTACGCCTCCTGCTGAAAGTAGGGTAATCGAGAAAAAGATCATACAGCAGGTAGTTCCTTACGCAGGCACTGAATATGAAAACATCACAGTCAGCGCATCACAGGACAATGACAAATTGCACCTGCATGTATTAGGCGTGTTGGCAAATACTATGCATCCTGACCTATATGATTTCATCTATGACTATGACAATAATGAGTTAATACGGGTCAGTTATATTCTTGAAGCAATCCCGGAACCTATTCGAAAAAAAGCTATCGGAATTGCAATGCAGGATGAACAGGTAAACAACGTATTGTCTGCTTCGGATACATGTAATAACCCGTCTGTTAAACGAATACTTCCGGAAACTGCGGAGAATTTCTATGAACCAAAGACATTGATCAGTGTAACATGGAAGAACAGTTTCCTGTCTGCACTGGTTGATGTGGATGCAGGATATGTGGTTGAGGTTTGGAGTGGTAACTGATAATGACGGTCATAAATAACACTGGAAAATGACGAAGATCAATATGGAACGTGGTATGAATGAACGACTTTGAATTGGTTGGACTGTTAATATCAAATGATTTGGTATTAGTTACAATGATAGTACTGTTCCTGATTGGCCTGGTTTCAGTTCTGGTTCACTGGATAATTCTTGGAAAGCGGGCACTTGATAGGGGACGTGTTCGTGTTGATTCAATGGGTGATTGTATAATTGAAATGGGTGATAAAGATGATCGGAACGGTGAAAGACATGATCAGTAAAGAAATTAAAATGCCTATTGAACCAAACAGCACGTCAAAAAAAGATAAATGGTGGATATTTTTGATATTTTTCTTGATTGGTATATTATCTTTTTTCATTTCAGTGATGTTAGGGAATGTTTTTTTACTCCCCTTGTTGATTTGTTCGATCTTATTTGCTATAGCAATGTATGCATTCAAGAAACAATCATTTGAATTTGCTTTGATGATATTTGTTGTCTCTTTTGCTATTTCCTCTTTGATCTTTTTTATAGGGAATTTAGGAGGAGGTTTTTTAGGAGTGGTGTTTGCATCATTATGTCCTTTGCTTATTCTTTTGGTTTTATTTGTCACCGTGTTGGTTGTTTTTAAAGAACGTCCTCTAATTATTTTTTCACTAAAAGCATTCGTTGTTTCATTTGGCACTATCTTTATTATTTTTAGTGCAGTGTTCATGCCGAACTCTTTTTTGAGTTTATTAGTATTCTTTGGACCTCAGGAAGACGCAACAACTTCTACATCAATTTACATCGAATCCAGTGCTGAAAATTTAACAATTTATATTCCGGTTTTGCTTGGTGAAAACAAGAATGTATTGAAAATGTATAAAACCACTGGAATCACAAGCAACGTTACAACCGCTGTAATAGATACGGAATACGGAAAAGCTTTCATGATACGTAGGTCGGGATCAGGAAATCATTTGTTTAATTGGAACGCAGTTCCGGGGAAAGATACTGATCGTTTTATGAGGTGGTTAGAGGGTATGGGAGATGTACAGTCAGGAGAAAAACCGGACATAAGTAAAACCGATGATGGTAGAGCTGTAATCGTTTCCGGAAGAAGCACAATGATGTATCAGCTTAATGAAAAGGGGATATTGGAGTTTTACGGTGTTAATAACAATGAAATACATGAGATATTTGGAGAAGATCTGTTTTTTTCAAAAGAAGAGAATGGCCAGTTGAATATATACGCGGGGAAAAATGCAATAAATGTGGTGGAAAAGCACGGAATACTCAAAGAAGACCCACCATCATTTGATGAATTCCTAAAAGGCTTCACAATCAGCATGAGCAACTACACATCCCCTGAGTCTTTCATTCAACAAATTGATCCTGAGCTTTGTAATATTGATGCATGGGTATATTCGGATAGTGAAGTCGAAAAAGTCCGTTTTAGTTATTCACTTGACCCTGGAAATCGCATTAATCGGGAAATACTATCTATAAGTACCAAGGGAGGAGTGTATCTGAGAAAAGGATGGCAGGTGGTGAATTTATCGGTACAAATGAGATCATGGGATTGAATACAGGATAAACGGCATAGGTGGCTGAAATTTGGGGTGTAAACTGTATTATGGAGGTAAATATGCATAAAATGCACCGGATCGTATTGGTAATTGGATTTTTGACAGCATTTGCAATAATGGTGTTATCATTCACTACTGATATGTTTTTTTGTGTGAATATTATTGTTATGACATTATTCGTTATCTACACAGTTATTGTTGTAGTAGCTTTTGGATTCTTGATTGGGATGTTTATTGACTGCCTGCAAAGACCGAGTGAGCGTTTCCCTGATGCCGGTGAATATGATAAACTGATATGGTGTCTTGCCATATTCTTTGTGAATTTTGTTGGTGCTGTGATGTATTATTTCCTTGTTTACAGGAAGATTGATTGGAGAATGGGTGATCAACGCTGAATATCCTGACAAGTTCAAACCAATGTATACTACACGCCTGATGCACTCGGTCAATTTTATTCACCTGTTTTCTGGCACAATTTCAATGGTCCCTCGAAGATTTCCTTACCAAAAAATGTAGGTCTGCCCTATTTCATCAAACATCCGGAACATTTCTTTTCAGGACGCAGATCGATGTGGTTTGGTTTCCAGAAGGTGCCGGAGGCGATCGCTTTGATGAGAAAATATTCAAAGGCCTCCTGAACCGCATTACCCTCGATGCACTAAGCTTCATTCAGACCAATTACCTCAAACAAACAGTTATTAAGCATCCTGACCGTGCCGAGGCGGAGCGTCTGTGGAACTTCTCCTATGCGGCCACAGAGGAAGCGGTTGTCAATGCCGTATATCATCGCCCATACGAGAATATGTAAAATACCATGTTTTATGAAAGACGTGCGGAAAGTGCGAGTGCCTGTTTTGTTCTCGTTTCATATATTTTATGTGTTGCCTTAATATACCCCAGCAGGAGGAAAAACGTTTCAAGGTGCTAAAGGGGCGTGAGGTACATGAGATTCGAAGACTTACAAATACCGAATATGCCAGAAAAAAGTTGAACTGCATACGAAAAGAGCGTGACGTTTTTATTGCATCCAAAGAGAATCATATAAAGGGAATAGTTGACGAAATACTATTTTTAGAAGACGGCACGGCTGCCCCTCTTGAGTATAAGTTCGCTGAGTACAAGGATAAAATATTTCGCACATACAGGTACCAGCTGATATTACAGTCGTTGATGATCAAAGAGAATTATGAAATTGATGTGAAACGTGGGTACATTTGCTATACCCGCAGCAATAGTCTTGTTAAACAAATCGATTTTAAGCCATCTGATTTCAAAAAGGCGGTTGAGATCATCGAAAGCGTAATCTATATAATTGAAAAGGGTGTATATCCAAAAGCAACAAGATCTTCAATGAAATGTGTTGATTGTTGTTACAGGAATATCTGCGTATAGCATCATTTTTCTTGTGTTTATAAAGGATATGATAATTATGGGACAAGAAATGAACCTTCAAAATCCAAGGCATTATATCGGTTTGTTTGGCAAAATTAAGGTAAAATTTGTAGTCTTGCAGACCAAAATCCACCAAAACAAGGATTGAAATCGAATATTCACAAGTACAATAATCATACAGAGATTCGATGTAACAACGCACTTTACGCAGGTCTATTTTAAAAACAGATCATTTTCTCAAACAGGGAATGATGCCAGATGATTATGTTTTTCTAAATCTGTAGACAAATGATTCGAAAAGATACACACAAAATTTATGCCGAACCTGGGAAATCGTATATTCAAAACGTATTTCTATATATTCACAACACAAATATAATATACCAGAAATGTGCAAAATCGCTATCAGGAAAAATTGTTTCAAATTTGTAGACACTGTGGAAAGTAAGCATAATGGACTCTTTATGAACTTGAATATCCTTTCCACATAGTACTGGTCTTTGCTATGCAGGAACAGATCGCTTTTCGGCTATAGACCGATATACCAGGTGAGACAAACAGCATTGTGCCTGATATTATTGACAGCAGTGACTTTGGTGATGCAAAGGTTTTGCAGGATATACAGGTCGAATCCATCCACAAAAGGGTGGATTGCAGTTGCATAAATGTTGGGTTGGTGATCACAGTGATGGTTTTAAAAATCTCAAAAATGGAGTGACAGTCCTTTGATGATCTTGACACGGTATCAAAACATTGTGATCAAACAAATTCATAACTGTAACCACTGAAACTTAACCCTGCAACTTGATCCTCTGTCCCAGAATACATTTTCCACCGGAATGACCGCCAAGCGGGTTTTGTATTGTGCCAAGTGAGTTCATACAGCGTGCCATTACTGCGGCACCTCTTGCAAGCCCGTCATCTACGAAAACCACACGATCATCAATACTGTGATTAATATTTAGTTCACCGAGATATTTCAGTGCAAGTTTAGGCTTATTGCCGCTAATCCCTGCCCTTCCGGTAATGCCTATAGATGTATTTTCAAACACAAGTCCTTCATCCCAGGCTACCTTAACAAGACGATAGATAACCTTTGCCATAACTTCATCGATCACTGCAAACAATATCTTAAGCCCGTGTTTCACGTATATATCATCACCCAGTCCGGACAGTTTATCCATATCAGAACCGTTCACACCTACGTCGCAGCCGATAAGCAAAACTCCCAACTCATCAGCAGCTTCCGGATTTACGGGAACACTTCCGTATCGTATGCTGTTTTGCGGAACTTTTTCAATAATAATATAATCAAGAATCTTTTTAGCATACTCGCGAATTATCTTGCTTTTCAATTTAAGCGTAAACATATCAGTTGATTTCTCATCAAAAACGTCAAGGGCTGTTCCAAGCATCACATCAACTATATGTGTACCTTTAATAATGGCATCAGGAATGGCACCTGCATAACCACAGAAATTACCAATGGTCTTTGCATAAGGCCTGTCATCACTGATGATTCGTCCATCAAGTGTAGTACCAAAATCCATGGAAAGACACGGGTTCCTGAAATCAACACCAGCCCATTTGGCTCCTTCCTTGATACCGGCTGTTGCAAGTTCACCTTCCATCTCATTTGCAACGATCTCAACACCTGTAGCACCAATTGGGGGAGTTACACTTGCTACGGCACCATCAAACACAACCTGATCAAGTTTGCTGAACTTTCGCAGTTTTATTGGTATGTTTTCAATCGTCATTGGAGGTGTCATGTTATTCGGTGGAACTCCTGCTATAAGACAACCGTTAGCCAGCGCTTTGATAAACTCGCCAACCTCTTCGGGTAAGTTAAAACCTGCAACCACACCGGTTGATCGTACAACAAAATTCAAATCGGTCTTTATATCAAGATTTGCCTTTTTCACAGATTCAAGAAGAGTATCCCGTACAAGTTCGGAAACAGATTCAAGTGTCAATTCTATACCATTTAGCGTTTTTCCGAAAACAACCTCACCTGGCAGGGGATTGCGCACATCCCTTGTCATCTTAACGACTTTAGTTACATGTCCGGTCTTTCCGTCTTCCATATTTGTAGCTGTTAAAATGCATTTGGTTGTAGTATTTCCCACCTCTACGGATGCAACAATAAAGTATGGTTTTGTTTTAAGATCAAGAAGCCGTATTGTCGGACTATATGCGATTTTTGGTTTTGACATTTAATTCACTTCCGCCTTACATAAGTGGGCGTAATTGATCCACGATATGCTGCTTTGGAACTGCACCGATTATTTGGCCTGCAAATACCCCATCCTTAAACACAAGCATCGCAGGAATGCTTGAAATCCTATATTTCATTGTAGTCGTACGGTTATTATCAGTATTGAGTTTTCCGAATACGACCTTTCCCCTGTATTCAACAGCAAGTTCATCAATAGTCGATGCAAGCATACGGCATGGTCCGCACCACTCTGCCCAGCAATCAACTACAACCAGTGGGTACTTCGAAATAAATTGGTTGAAATCCGCATCCGTAACATTAACCGGTTTGCCTGGATAAGATCCAAGTTCCCTGTCTTTAATCATTTGTTCCATCTTCTTTTTTCTGATTGCTTCCAACTCGTTCATTAAACTCACCTATATTTTTCACTAATATTGCTTATTGGTTGTATAATCAATTTTTCGGATAGATCGGTTTCATATAAATTGCAATAAGGGCACATATTCACACAAACACCACCACACCCAATATATTTACCTGATCTATCTTCGGATAAGATGTAAATAATATCCAAATGTATTTTGTTTATTGTATGATCGCATCTAATATACATCTTTTTTTCTAGTATATATAGAATTATACATTCTGGTTTAATACGTGTGTAGAGAGGATTTGCTCATATTTATGCATACTTAGAATCACATGTAATTGGAAACTATGCCGTCATTCTAGCATCTGTGTTAATAAAGTAAAACAGCCACACACCAACATACACATCGTTAATGCCATCAGGTTGAAATAAAATTAAATGTAATAAAACGAGTTCAGGAAGTAAAAGGATTTGCGAACGAGATAGTAATATGGGGTGGAAGTGGGGGTGGTATGTAAAAGAATTCCAAAAATTCCCGTTCGCATATATACATATATATCACTTACTTATATGCCTATTGCTTCATAAATATGCATGATCAAGCACAAATTTATTTATTATTGACGCAAATCCAGTATCCTGATCGCCAAATTCGCAGCGTTCGCAGCGTTGTCTATACCAACACATGCAACCGGCACTCCAGGAGGCATCTGTGCAATTGATAGCAATGCATCAAGTCCACCCAATTTCGCACTTACAGGTACACCAATCACAGGTTTTTTGGTCTTTGATGCAATAACACCAGGCAGTGCAGCCGAAAGTCCGGCTATGGCTATATACACATTTGCATTACCAGATACTATATACGCATCAAGTTCACCAGGATTTCGGTGTGCTGAAATGACCTGTACATCAAATGAATATTTGCTTTTCTCAAGAACCGATACTGCACGATTTGATATCGGAATATCTGACTCAGAACCCATGATTATTGAAACATCAACCATTTTATGTTCCTCCGTTTTCATTTAGGGAAGGTTTCCTTCACCACTCAATTCATGCTGGCGGTCAATATTCATCCGGATCAGTATCCCATATATCTCTTTTATGGCACCTGCATCAAGATTTCGCTCAGTGGCTTCATTAACTGCACGACTCCTGACAATCTGGTTCTGATCTTCATCATTTATGGACTTGTTAATATGCCTTTTTGCATCCAATACTTTTTCCGCCATCTTTACACGTTTTTCGATAAGTGAAATTATCTGAATATCGATCTGTTGGAGTTCTGCACGTATATTTTCAAGTTCATTCATCTTTGGCTCACCATTATTTAACTGGCATTTAGACTCATTGTATCCCTGCACCAATATTATTGATCTTGGTCTTTATCACATTTCCGCTTATGCCTGAGTTTTCCCATGCATTCTTAAGACTCTCAACCTTATCCTTATCAACAAGTGCAGTATATGACGGACCCGTTCCAGAAAGACTGGCACCTTTAATTCCCAACTCAAGAGCCTGCATAATGGGCTCTGTGTCAAATCCTAGTGCACTACAGTAGAGAAAACCATTTAACGTCATCGCGCGCTCATATTTGCCTTCAAGTGCAAGACCGTAAGCAATATCCACCCAGGGCGCGACCAATTTAGAACGGGAAACATTTGTCTGTGCACTGAATGCTTTTTTGTCAGGTGCAAAAACAAGGACATCCATTTCACGCTCTACTCTCTTTACGAGTTTCATCATCCTATTATCTGTAACCACGATACCTCCGAAAAATGATGCACATGCATCATCAAAAGCGCCTGTGATAGTAACTCCTGTTTCTTTTGAAGCCTTTACACCAATCCGCACCGCATCAAGTGGTTCCATGTACTCACCAATAGCGTCAAGTGTAGCAAGGACTGTGGCATTTGCAGCAGCACTGCTGCTCTTTAATCCACGTGCTAGCGGGACTTCACTTCGGGTTATCACCGTGCCGCCAAGTTTCATACCGAAATGGTCGAGTACAAGTTCAACTGATCTTTCAATAAGAGAGGTATCACCATCCGGTATGCCTTCTATATAACCATGAATTGATGATTCACTTTCTAAAAGTTCAACATCAGCAAAGGTCTTAAGGTCAATCCCAAACGCTGCACCTTTCCACGTTGAAATTGCATTTATGATAGTTCCTGCCCCAAGAGCATAAGCATGTCCTGTTAGTGCCATAATCATATATCCTGCTTAAATACGCTGCATGACCATTGTCTTTATGTTATTAAGTTCAGTGACAATTTTGTCCCTGTTAAGTTCCGCCGGATTCTCACTGCGTGTATATTTACTTATGAGTTTGTCAATGTAATCAAGTTCAAGGTATGTTGATGCGTATTCCGGTTGAAAATCAAATAGATCTTCAAGCGGCACGACATTAGCATTTCCTTTTATAACCGATTTCTTGATCCCTTTGACCACGATCGTAAAATTATATTTGGCAAAACCGAATATGCGGGCAAGATTTCTTGACATATCTGATACCTGCTGCACCCGTTTGGCACTCATGCGCTTATTTGCAGCATGAGAATCCTTGTACTCAATAAACCATACCTTATCTTCACGCCAGAGCATGGCATCATATTCGGCAAGTACAGCTGAATTCTTAAAAGCCAGCACATTGAAAAGCGTACCGTTTACTTCTGCAAGATTCAAGTTATCCCGAAATTCCTGTTCGGTCTCGATAACATCAGGACGTGTTTTTAAGGTATAAGGTTCGCTACGCAGTTCTACCATGCAGTAATGTAGGTAGAGAAGATATTTAAATAAATGGGCGGGACCAGGTATTGAAAATCGGTCTTTGCTTATCTGGTTTTGGTAAAATATCGCTGCATAGCCCAAATTCCCAGACCCCGTACAACACCCCTACCGCGTGGCGATGGATGTTTTTGCTATCCTACAAGCCTTATTCCGCTTTTTTAAGTGCATAACCCAAGATTCCATATAATGCCTTTCTGCCTTTTCATAATTTCAGTAACAACAAAATTTTTATTTGCATCTGTATGAGTCTATTTCTATCGATTTCAAAGACGTTTTAAAATTATATACAACTATCAATTTGTAGATAATTCAGTCTGCAGATAACGTTTATGTGTGGCTGAATAGTTACATATATTCAATGCATTTGTATAGTTGTGTAAATAAGTTCGTGTTATTTCAAAAAACATTGAAATAAAAACCGATGCGAACGCCGTTAGGCGGCACATCCCACTGCCACCAA